>JAFUTM010000203.1 GCA_017484235.1 Selenomonadaceae bacterium | reverse complement strand
GAAGCCAAAGCTCTGCGGAAGTTGCGGCACCCAAGTCGCAGTAAAAAATTAAAAGATTTTCTCGATTAAGATTTGCCGCACACTCGCGATTGTATTTGTGAGTAAGCGGCAATCTTTTTTAATTACGAGGTTACTTCACGCTCGGCAATTTGTGAGCCAACTTTTGAGTACAAGGAGCAATATAATTAATGAAATCTATATCAGAAGATTGTAGAATATTAATAGTTAAATTAAGTTCAATTGGCGATGTTCTTCATTCAACGGTGGTAGCTCACAATTTAAAATTGCATTATCCTCATTGTCATATAACCTGGCTCGTTAGTCCGCCTGCAAGTGTTTTATTGGAGGGCAATCCATATGTGGATAAATTAATCGTTTGGGATCGAAGGGCTTTTGATGAAGCTATGTGCAACGCCAACCTGTTTAAAGCTTTTAAATCTTTACAGGAAGCTTCAAAATTATTAGCCGAGTCACATTTTGACGTTACTATTGATATTCAGAGTTTATTACTAACTGGTATATTGTCGTGGTTAAGCAATGCGCCTCGTCGAATTGGTATTCACGAACGTCACGAAGGCAACTCATTTTTTATGACGGAAATGGCTGACGACACAAATGAACAGCATAAAATTTTTCGATATATGGCGGCTTTAAGACCATTGGGAATAGACGACTGTGTTCCTGGATTAATTCTCAACCTTCCCGATTCGCTCGATACATTTGCTGAAGACTTCTGGAGGTCTCGTAATATAGATGTAAAAAAATTGATACTATTCGTACATATGAGAACAAGTTGGGAAAGCAAAAACTGGTCACCTCAACATTATAACGAGGTTCTTAATCTGATAAATTCAGATGTGCAGATCGTTTTCTCCGGCTCAAAAGATGATTCTTCTTATATTGAGCAGGCGTGTGTAAACCTAAACAAAAAAACTCTGTCGATAGCCGGAGAAGTTAATTTACTTGAACTGGCGGCTTTATTCAAGACGGCAACGTTATTATTAACCTGTGATACTGGTCCATTACACATTGCTGAAGCCGTCGGACTCAAGACTCTGAGTTTATGGGGTCCAACTTCGCCGGAAATGTATGGTCCATTAACTCCAGGACACTTTTTTATTATTACACCAAATGAATGTCGTTTTTGCTGCAAAACTAAGTGCAAATATAAACATAATGACTGTATGGATTCCATTAATCCAAAATTAGTTGCAAAAAAAATTGATGAATTAATTGCTGATAAATAAACAACCGCAGTGGAAGTCTCCTACTTGAGATAACCGCTGCGGCTGTTTTTATTTGTCGTCGTACATAGCACTGATAACATTGTTGAGGCGTCTGCGCTCCTTATCAGTCAAAAACTTTGAGTTAATGGTGTATCTGCCATTAAGAATGAAATTATTAAAATCGACAATCTCGTCAGAGTCGGCGACACTCCGATCATTTTCCAAGAGATAGTCAATGGACACGTCGAAGAAATTGGCGATTCGTTTGAGAGTTTCAAAATTTGGCTCACTAATTCCCTGTTCATAATGACTGTAAGTAGATTGTAATATATTTATTTCTTTTGCTATTTGTTCCTGAGAAAGTTCTTGATGTTTCCGTAAAAATCTTATTTTATCTTTAAACATATTCACATCACCAAAATAATGGTAGATGTTAAAATATATTTTTATTATGATTTCTAATAAAATACTTGAATTTGTATTTTTAATACTATATAATGAAACAAAAAAATTGTTAAAGTACTTGCAATGGACATGGTACCCATGTTAAAATTACTAAAAGTTATGTTATATTTATATACGTTTATATGAGGAGTGTGGTTTATATGGCAACAAAATATAATAGTTCCAATAATGCTTTGTTAGCAAGTGCTCAAAACAGTTTGGATAACATAGAAGCAAAGCTTGCTAATAACATGAACACGGAAGTTAGCTCTAACAAATATGACTCTGTAATCAAAAGTTCTGATTCAGATTCTGAACTTAATAAATTGAAGAGTAAAATTGAGATAGGAAAAATTACTATTGCAGGTACTAATAAAAGTGCAGATTCTAATATAACTTTGCCCAGTAAAATAGTAGACGTATTCGCAGAACCAATTTTAGAAAAAATTAATGATACAAGTATAAATGAGTACAGCAAAACAAATTATTGGAAACAGTGTCTTCAGCAAGTTATGAATGCTTTGAATAAGATTGATTCTAAAGTTGAGAAAAATAATGGTATTTCTTACAAAATTGATTATGATAATCTTACCTGGTCAATGAATGGAATAGGTACCATTTCAGCTACAGTTACGTGGACAAAAAATAAAACCAATTATGAAACTAAATTAAGCTGGCTCTCTCTTGATAAAGAAGCATTACAATCATACTACGATTCATTAAATCAATTAGGCAATGCTTTAATTAATGATGTTTGGAAAAAACTTATCACTGGCTTAGCATCAGATGTTGCAAAAGGTACCTCAAAAGTTATTAAAGCCTTATATGGAAATGACACTAAACAAAATTTACTGAAAGAAGTATTTGGCAACAAAATAATTAAAGATGCCACTAAAGCTAAATTGAAAGCGATTATCAAGGAAATATTTTCAAATACGAATACAGGAACAACTGTTATTAGTAATGCTGAAAAATATGAAGATTTAGTTTACTTATATTCTTCATTAGAATCAGCAATAAATAATAATGAAGACACCAGTAAAATAGAAAAAGACTTTATTGATAAAGCTAATACAATTGAAAAATCTTTGGGTATAACAACTTTGACTACATTAAATACAAGTGAAGCTGAAAATAAGTATCTTACTTATAATAAAGGTATGAATCAAATTACAGTACCATCAGGCTATGGCAACGAACTCAAATCAAGCGACTATAATTCAAAAGTCACAAAAATTGATGCATCAGGTCGTACGGCAGCAATCATAATAGAAGGCAATAAGAAGGGTAACACAATTTACGGTGGAAGTGGCAAAGATTCACTTAATGGTGGTTTAGGTAATGATAAATTGTACGGTGGAGCTGGAGATGATACACTCGAAGGCGGCAAAGGTACTGACAAATTGACCGGTGGTGATGGTTCAAATGTATTCTACTATTCAAATGGTGACGGCAAAGACACCATTTTAGATTACAAAGCTGGTCAAGATAAAATTCAGCTTGGTAGCAATACCACGATAAAAAAAGTTAAAATGAGCGGCAAAAATGCAATTTTCACAATTGGCAGCGGCAAGATTACCGTTAAGAATGTCAAAGGTAAAAACATTACAGTTGTTGATTCAAATAATAATGAAACGACTTATCTTAATGGTAAAGTCACGTCGTCCGGTGGCAGCAATAATAATGGTGGAAATAACAATGGCGATGGTACAACTAAACCAACCGGAGAATCCGTCAATCGCAATGGCGTAAAAGTTGTAATAGATGATGATACAAACGGTACTTTTAAACTTGATGAATACAATGCGAATAAATCTGCTTCAAATAAAGCTGTTAATATTGATGCAAGCAATAATGAACAATCATTGACAATTTATGGTGACGATAGAGATAATATAATTTCGGCAGGCAGTGGTTCTAATACCATTTATGGCGGAGCCGGTGATGATGTTTTGTATAGCGGCAGTTATAGTGCAACCCGTTTTTATTACAATAAAGGTGATGGCGACGATATAATTTATGATATCAAAGACAATGATTATATTGGCACTAATGATTGTTCCGTAACAGATATTTCTGTCAGTG
>JAFUTM010000202.1 GCA_017484235.1 Selenomonadaceae bacterium | reverse complement strand
TCATTGGATAGCCTTAAATGCTCTACCGCACGCAAAAAGTTATGAAGATTGCTTGCACATTGCCGAAGTGTGTGGATATAAGAAGGGCTGGGCATGGCACCAGTGGCAAGATATTCAAGTGAAGGTGGTGCAATGATGGCTTGGGATTTTATAAAAATGTTTAACGCTTTCACTGATTTAAGTATAGGTAATCTTGATGTAAACGCCATTGTAATTTATTTACGGTTATTCGCAGCAAACAATAGAATGGGACGTTTAGAATGGTTTACTATGACAAACCAACGGCTAGTAGCAGAAACTGGTTTAAGAGAACCTACAGTCATTGACGCTAGAAACAGACTAATTCAAAAAGGTTTTATCCAATATATCAAAGGCAAGAAAGGTTCTCCCTCCAAATATAAACTCAATTTACTTTATGATGAAAAATTTATGAATGACTTAAATTGTTTTACTAAAAATAATTTAGTAAATAATTTTAAGGGTATTCCGAGTACATCTAATAGTGAAAACCGAGTATATGCCGCAGTAAATGACGAGTATATTCCGAGTACATATCTAGTTAAAAATGCTAAAAATGTCAATAATAATGCGGCTGAAAACCCCCTACAAAGTAAAGGAAAGCAAAGCAAAGGAAAGGAAAACGATTCGAGCGTCGAAAATGGCGACACTGACGATTTGACCAATTCAGAGGATTTCGCCAAAGTAGTTGCCGTTTTCGAGCAATGTGTTCACCCAATCAAAAACGAGTTAGAGAAAGATTCATTGATGGACTTGATAAACACCTATGGAGCAGACAAAGTGATTGTTGTGATACATCACGCTGATGAAACGCAGAGAGCAAAAGGTGATAGAGTACAAAGCGTCAAGTACCTTGAAACCATTCTCAAACGCTGGAAAAATAGCGGACTTAAAGAGTTAGGAGGCAGTAAGAACAATGGACGATATGGACGAGAAAATGATGGATCAATGGGACGAAAGTCACAACGCGGAATCAATCGGGGACATAATGAAGAAGTTGGTACCCGAAATGCAATCTTCGCCAACCAGTCAGAACCTTGGGACGATGAATGAAGAATCTCAAGAAGATTTTGCAATGAATGAGTTTATTGACGAGAATGATCACGTTGACATTGAAGGCTATCTTGCCAAATATCCAAATGATGGTGACGCACCAGATTTAGTTGAAAGAAGGCACTTTGTCAGAATGACAATAGAGCAGCGCAGTTTCTTCTTTGGTGAAAGAGATAAAACGAAAGCCGAAAAAATAAGAGAAGACATCTCTAAACGCTATAATCTTAGCGCGGACGCTGACATCTATACAATTCTTGCTGTCGATAAATTTGATACTGAACATAAAACCTGTGAAGGTTGCAAAGGCGATATTTGCAAAAGAAATCGCAATGAAGGTCAATGCGAATACGACGAGCCGATTCTTGTTTGGGATAATGGCAAGGCAACGTTTGAACACCGTATCTGCATTGTTCATAGTCGTTATGCTAAACAGGCAGCATTAGAGAGAAATTTCAGTTCTGCCAAAATTCCTAAACTCTATCGCGGTAAGACTTTTGATGATTACACCGAAACGATAGGCAATAAAAAAGCGTTGAAGTGCGCTAAATGGATTCTTGAGAATAACGAATATGGAATGTTCCTAACTGGCAGATGTGGCTGCGGTAAGACAATGCTTTCTGCAATCGTCGCAAATGAAAGTATTAAACGAGGTCGCAGCGTATTGTTTGCGACAGTGCCGCGTCTACTCTCTGACATCAAGGCAACTTTTGACGAAGCAAAAGGCGAAAGTACGTTGAGTGTTCTAAAAAGCATTGAATCGGTTGACGTTTTGGTGCTTGACGATCTCGG
>JAFUTM010000201.1 GCA_017484235.1 Selenomonadaceae bacterium | reverse complement strand
TGTTTCTAAGAGACTGCACCACTTCCGGTACAGCTTTTATAATCTGATCTATATCATCGTCAGTATTGTCCTCGCAAAGAGAAAGCCTTAACGATCCGTGCGCAATTTCGTGTTCTCGACCAATGGCAAGAAGCACGTGACTTGGATCCAATGAACCGGAAGTACAGGCAGAACCGGAAGAAGCACAAATTCCTTTATCATCTAAATGTAAAAGCAGGCTCTCACCTTCAATGCCCTCAAAACAAAAACTGACATTACCAGGCAGTCTTTTGTCTAAATCACCGTTTATTGTGCTGTGAGGAATTTTACTAAGGCCATTAATGAGTTTTGTTCGTAGCTTTAAGAGCTTCTCATTATTGACGTCCATTTTATCACAAGTTTCTTCTAAAGCTGTCGCCATAGCCATTATTGCTGGCACGTTTTCAGTGCCGCCGCGTTTGCCGCGTTCTTGGGCACCGCCTTCAATAATATTCGTCAGTGTAATGCCTTTTCGTGCAAATAAAACACCAGTGCCCTTCGGGCCGTGAAATTTGTGGGCGGAAATAGATAATAAATCAATATTCTGTTCCTTAACATTTATCGGTATGTGACCGGCAGCTTGCACTGCATCCGTATGAAAAATAATATTCTTTTCCCTACATATGGCTCCGATTTCTTCAATAGGCTGGATTGACCCAATCTCATTGTTAGCGTACATAATCGTTACAAGGCAAGTGTCATCGCGTATAGCGTCAGCCACCTGTTTCGAATTTACTATTCCGTTTTCATGGACATCTAATAATTCAATCTCAAAGCCTTCTTTAGCTAATTTGTTTAAAGTATGGAGTACCGCGTGGTGTTCAAACGCCGATGAAATGATATGTTTCTTGGACTTGCGAGCTCCAATTTTAGCTGCGGAGATGATTGCCTGGTTGTCTGATTCACTGCCGCCCGAAGTAAAATAAATTTCTTCCGAGTTTGCTCCAATACAAGAAGCAATTCTTTCTCTGGCAGATTGCAGAGCCTCAGCCGCCTTTTGTCCAAAATCATAAAGGCTTGACGGATTTCCCCAACAATCTTGCATATAATGTGCCATAGTATTAATGGCGTTACTGCTCATTTTTGTCGTTGCTGCATTGTCTGCGTATATCATATTGGTGCCTCCTTTATCAATTGTACATTATATTACAACTATTTACCTATTAAGTCAATAGGTTTATTCTTTTTTTCTTGATAAGTTTTAAATGTTTGAGTATAATACATCTATATTTTACGAATCTTGAAAATTAATGTGGAGGATTTATTTTATGATTTCGACAAAGGGCAGATATGCACTGCAAGTGATGGTTGACTTAGCTGAGCACAATTCAGAGGACTTTATTCCGTTGGACGTGATTGCTGTACGACAGGGCATTTCAAAAAAATATTTAGAAATCATCATAAAAATTTTGGTTAAACATAATCTTTTAAAAGGTATGCGCGGAAAAGGCGGCGGATACAAACTCACTCGTAAGCCTTCAGAATATACCGTTGGCGAAATTTTGGAACTTACTGAAACTTCAATGGCGGTTGTGTCGTGTTTGAAGAGTAAAATTAACATCTGTGAAAAAAAAACACATTGCCATACTTTGCCAATGTGGGAAAAATTTAATCAAATGACACACGATTTCTTTTTTGGAATTACACTACAAAATCTTTTGGAACCACAACAAATCAATTAGGAATGATGAATTAGGAATGTTGAATGTGGAATTAATATTTAGAATTTTTATGCATAAATTTTTTTGTTGCTGAATAATTAATCGGACTCTCTTAAAAGTTTAATCGTTATCACATCAGAAACATATTTACAGACTTCTTTTTTATGGGTTACTATTATGATAGTTTTATTGTGAAGTTGATTAGTTAGTCTGGTTAGAAACATTTTTTCCGTTGCAGCATCCAGTGCAGATGTCGGCTCGTCCATGAGAATGACCTTTCCAGGACGTAAAAAACTCCTTGCAATTGCAATGCGTTGCGCCTGCCCTTCACTGATGCCGAGACCGCCTTCACCTATCGAAGTATCTAATCCGTCAGGAAAATCATTGATAACAAAGTCTGCAGCTGCTGAATAAAGTGCTTTTTTCATTTCTTCATCAGTAGCATCGACTTTACCTAAAAGTAAATTATATCGAATCGTACCACTGATTAAACTATTTCCTTGTGGTACGTATACGCAATTCCCACGAGTACTCGGACTTGCCTCATATTTTTTTAATATGCCGTTCTCGTTTCCATAAAAAGTAATACTGCCGGAATTTGGACTTAAAACGGCTAAAAACATACGCAAAAGTGTACTTTTACCGGCTCCGGTTTCGCCCAAAATTGCCGTAACACTGCCAGGCGCAAAATTATGATTAAAGTTCCGGTATATCCAGCGAGAATCCTCTGTGTAGCGAAAATCTACATTTGAAAATTCAATACCGACCGGAACTGAAAATATAATAGAATTTGAATTATCTTCTTTTGGCAGATTTTCAATCTCCATCAATCTTTCAACAGAAGCCATTGCTGTAACAAGTAATGGATAATTATGGTTAAATTGAATAAATGGAACCTGGATTTGTCCTGCTAGTTGCAAAAAAACAATTAACTCAGCATAGGAGAACGTGTTGTTTTGTATTCCGTATATTCCCCAAACAAAAATGACGATATAACTAATATTCAAAGCACCATCTATTAGA
>JAFUTM010000018.1 GCA_017484235.1 Selenomonadaceae bacterium | reverse complement strand
GGCTAAAAGTCTGGTTAAAGCCTTCAAAGGGCGTACCGTTGTAAATAATGTTTCGCTTCGTGTGGAGAAGGGCGAAATCGTTGGCTTGCTCGGCCCAAACGGCGCAGGCAAGACCACTTCGTTTTATATGATTGTCGGTCTGGAAAAGCCCGATGCCGGCGAAGTTTTTTTATCCGATATAAATATTACGCATTTGGCAATGTATAAACGGGCGCGGCTCGGCATCAGTTATCTCACGCAGGAAGCTTCCATTTTTAGAAAGCTGACCGTTGAGGAAAATATTATGGCGATTCTTGAGACCACTAAGCTAAGCAGTGACGAACGTCAGACTAAATTCCAAAACCTGCTCAAAGAATTTAACATTCAGCACGTTGTCCAGCGCAAGGGCACCGAACTCAGCGGCGGTGAGCGGCGGCGCGTTGAAATTGCCCGCTGTCTTGCACTTGAGCCGCAATTTATTTTATTAGATGAGCCGTTCGCTGGCGTCGATCCTCTTGCAGTTGCCGACATTCAAAACATCATTGAATATCTGCGCCAGCGCGGTATGGGCATTTTAATAACTGACCACAATGTCCGCGAGACTCTCCACATTGTCGACCGCGCATATATCCTCAACGAAGGCAAAATCTTACTCGAAGGCAGTGCCGACGAAATTGCCAATAGTCCAATTGCTAAAAAGTTCTATCTTGGCGACAATTTCACTTTGTAATAATTAATTAAAAGTATAAGCAACAAAAAATCCGCCGTTCTGAAGCGGATTTATATTTTATTTTGCGATGAATTATGTTAAACAAGTGCTAAAAAATTTTGTGATAAATGATACTGATTTTTAACGTGAAATAGGTTATAATATATTCATATTAGCGTATGGTGGTGGAATTTTAATGCTGGAATTACAAAATATCTCATTTGAAGTAAACGAAGGCGACCGGCAGGTCGACATAATTCACGACTTGAACTTGAAGCTGGACAGTAAAAAGTTTATCGTCATAACCGGACCGAACGGCAGCGGTAAATCCACGCTTGCCAAAATAATTGCCGGCATCGAGAAACCTACGACTGGCAAAATCATTTTTGACGGCGAAGATATTACCGATAAAAATATCACTGAACGAGCACGACTCGGCATAGGTTTTGCATTTCAGCAGCCTGTGCGGTTCAAAGGTATGGGCGTCATAGATTTACTGCGCATAGCTGCCGGTAAACGGCTTAAAATGAATGAGGCGTGCAATTATCTTTCTGAAGTCGGCTTGTGTGCGAAAGATTACATCAATCGTGAAGTAAACTCTTCATTATCCGGCGGCGAATTAAAGCGTATCGAAATTGCGACGATACTGGCACGCCAAACCAAATTGTCAATCTTCGACGAGCCGGAAGCCGGAATTGATCTTTGGAGTTTCCAAAATCTAATAAGGATTTTTGAAAAAATGCAGCGCGAAATTCGCAACAGCTCAATAATCATAATTTCGCATCAAGAACGAATAATGAGCATTGCCGATGAGATAATTGTGATTGCTGACGGTGCAGTACAGAATCAGGGCAGCGTCAACGACATTCTGCCAAAAATAATTGGCACTGAATCAATATCAAGTACTTGCGAAAAACTCAAATAAGGTGGTTTATATATGCTGAAGATGGACGAAATACAGAAACGCATTTTAATGGAAGTTGCCAATTTGCACGAGGTGCCGGC
>JAFUTM010000200.1 GCA_017484235.1 Selenomonadaceae bacterium | reverse complement strand
GGCAACAGTCAATCCAGATAAATGACTCTCCAAGACAGAATCCGGCTTATCGACATTCCATTTTCATTTTTTTGCAATTTTTCAGGATTTAATCATCTTTGAGCAGTATAATGTAACAAATACTTATAAGGATGTGGTTTATTTGAGTTATTTGTTGCGTACCTTTATTTTGTCAATGTTGATGATGTCGATAGTGACAGTTGCTTCCGCAGAAAATACTTTCCAACAGGGCGATCAAGGCAATGAAGTTACAGAAATTCAAGTTCAGCTTATGGACTTAGGATATGATGTTATAGCAGATGGTGAATATGGACCTGCAACAGTTGACGCAATCAGACAGTTTCAATTAACGCAAGGCATTGAAGCTAATGGATTGGTCGGTCCAGCAACTTATGAAGCACTCCTTGGTCGTGATATGCCGGACATTTCGCAAAATTCTAATATACTTGCTCGTCGTATTATCGGAATTTCTCAAGAATATGTTGGGATTCGCTACGTTTTTGGCGGTAATACACCTTCAAGTGGATTTGACTGCTCCGGTTATGTAAAGTACGTATTTGCTAAAGCTGGAATTACGCTTCCGCGCACTGCTGACTCACAATATTATGCAGGTACGCATATATCCACGACAGACCTCAGACCTGGCGACTTAGTTTTCTTCAGCACTTACCTTCCAGGTCCAAGTCACGTTGGTATTTATATTGGTGATGGCAAGTTTATGCACGCTTCATCATCTCGCGGCGTTACTGTAGATACACTCAGTAGATCATATTGGGTATCAACTTATATAGGAGCCGCTCGTTATTTTTGATTAATTTAGTTTAGTAAATTTTGAGGCTGCATTAATCGTGCGGCCTCTTTAATTTTAATCGTTGCCCGCCTAATTAACATTTAGCCGTGTAAATGGAGAATTATTATGTATAAGATATTATTGAGATTAACGTTGATTGCCAGCTTAGTTTTTAGTGTATTTAATGTGTCAGCTGTATATGCCGGTCAAGTACAGGTTACTGGGCAAGGTACGACCAAAGAAAGTGCTATCCATAATGCGATGCGCCTTGCAATTGAAAAAGAAGTTGGCATTATGGTTGACAGCAGAACTTATACTCAAAATTACCAACTGATAAACAGTGCGATTTATACAAAGAGCAGCGGCTATATTGAAAGTTACGAAGTAATAAGAACCGATATAATCGACGGCCTCTATGAAGTCGAAATGATAGCCAATGTTCGTAGTGATGAGCTGCGTACACATTTAATGGATAGACTACAAAAACAGGCTCTTGTCGAGACGAATATGAACGATCCGCGCATAGCGGTGATTGCTTTTGACGACACCGGTGCCGAATATGCCGAAGTCGAAAATGAGATAATCAATGCACTGCACAATCACGGCTTCAGCAGGCTCGTTGACCTTAATCAATTGGATTCTTCGTTAAAGATGAGAATTAAGAGTGCGGCTAATGATGCCACTCTCTGCCAGGCACTGAGCAATCAGTTTCACGTTGATTATCTGATTTTCGTGAACGTAAAAACTTATAATGCGAATAGCAGACCGACGGCGAATCTGGCGGCGCGAATGATGAGCGTAAACACTGGTGAAATTATTTATTCCGGCTCATTCATCGGCAATGCCCGAATGTTCACCAACAATAATATATCCGGTGCAATTCAAATGGCGTCCAGGCGAGCAGCACAGGCAATATCAACTGCGGCACTGAAGCAAGCTGCACAAGTTGAGCAGCACATTACGTTATTGATAACTAAAAGTACAATGGATTATTATGGCAGAAATATTGTTATTTTAAACGAACGAATAAAAAGTATACCAGGCGTAAACAATGTATTCGTTCGGAGTCTGAACAATGGCGTTGCTGAATTGGACATTAATTTTAATGGCACGACCACAGAGTTTGCTGTCGAGCTGGAGCGGAACAATATAAAAGTAATCGAGCTGAACTCTGCGTACATTAAAATCTGAGTGACTCTGATTAATCTGGCAGTTCATATTGACATTTGAACAAATTGTGGTATAATTTTGTTAATTTTCAAAATAGGAGTTGATAATGATGACAATTACAAAAGATATGAGTATAATGGAAGTCGTGCAAAAGTATCCTGATACGGCTATGGTGTTTATGTACGCTGGAATGGGCTGCATAGGCTGTGCAGCGGCACGTTTTGAAAATATAGAAGAAGGCTGTATGGCACACGGTATCGACGCTGATGCACTTGTTGACGCCTTAAATGAGGTTGTCGAGGCTACAGACGAAGAGACTGCTGCCGAAGCTGCCAACTGATTTAATTTTCAATATAAAAGACGGTGTTTGATTCTGCAATGTTTCAAGCATCGTCTTTTAATTTATTTTAGTCAAAACGTTTTGACATATGGCGTGATTTAATATAGAATAAATCTAAATCAAATGATGTCAGGAGATGAAGATTAATTGATACATATATTTGACGGTGCAATGGGCACAATGCTGCAGGAAGGCGGATTGAAGCCTGGCGCGTGTCCTGAGCTCATGAATATTGAACAGCCCGATATAGTAAAAAAAATTCACGCTGCTTATATTGAGGCTGGCTCGACGATTATAGAAACAAATACCTTCGGCGCAAGCAGTCTCAAGTTGGAACACTACGGGCTTGCAAGCCGAGTTAATGAAATTAATGCCGCAGCTGTTCACATTGCTAAAGAAGCGGCAAGCGGCCGTGCAAAAGTCGCCGGCTCGATTGGACCAACTGGAAGATTTATCGCGCCGCTTGGTGACCTTGATTTTGAAGATGCTTATCGCGTATTTTATGAACAGGCAAAGGCAATTTCTTCGGCCGGAGCAGATTATATAATAATCGAAACTTGCATTGATTTACAGGAAATGCGTACGGCGCTGCTGGCGGCTCACGATGCGTGCAATTTGCCGGTAATATGCCAGCTTTCATATAGTGAAGACGGCCGAACTGTAACTGGAACCGATCCACAGTCCGCAGCGATTCTGCTCAATGCAATGGGCGCCTCTGTTATTGGCGTCAACTGCTCACTCGGACCGGAACAGCTTGTGCCGATTGTAAAGACAATTGCCAGTAACTGCCGAGTTCCGGTGAGTGTACAGCCTAATGCCGGTATGCCTTATCTTGAAAATGGCGAAACTAAATTCCCGATGGACGCAAAACACTTTGGAATGTGGGCCCCTAAACTCATTGAGGCCGGTGCAACATATCTGGGCGGCTGCTGCGGCACGACTCCGGCTCATATTCGCGAATTAGCTGCTGCAGTTAAAAATTATGAATCATCTGCCAAAGATTTTAAATACTCAACTACCTTAAAATTGACAAGTCGCAGTAAAACCGTTGAAGTTGATAAGAGTCTGCCAACTGTGCTGATTGGTGAGCGCATTAATCCAACCGGCCGCAAAAAATTAGCAGCTGAGATTCGCGACGGTTCACTTTTAGGCGTTAAGAAGGACGCGGTTAATCAAATAAAATCCGGTGCGGCGATTTTAGATGTGAATATGGGTGTTGGCGGCATTGATGAAGCAGCTGCTATGAAACAGGCGGTCACTGAAATTTCTCAGATAACTGATGCGCCGCTTTCAATTGACACTGGTAATGTTAAGGCACTTGAAGCCGGTCTTCGTGCTTACTGCGGTCGTGCGCTGATTAATTCAGTCAGTGCAGAACCTGAACGGCTGAAAACATTTTTACCGCTTGCTAAAAAGTACGGTGCGGCGATTTTATGTCTGCCAATCACTGAAAGCGGTGTTCCTAAGACTGCTGAAGAACGAGTTGATGCGGTTGCCACAATAATTGATGAAGCTAAAAAATATGGTCTTGGTGACGGAGACTTCCTGCTTGACGGCCTTGTTATGACGATTTCGGCCGATGCCAATGCCTGTCATGAGGTATTGAAAACACTTAAATTATATCGTGAAAAGTTCGGCTATCCTGCGACAATGGGCTTAAGTAATATTTCATTTGGTCTGCCCAATCGTCCGCTGATTAATTCCACCTTCTTTGCAATGTGCCTCGCCGCCGGACTTGACGCGCCGATTATGAATCCATATGATGAGTTGATGCAAAATGCACTTAAAGCAAGTGCCGCGCTGCTTGGCAAAGACCCAAACGGTCTGCAGTTCAGCAAGCTCGGTCAACTCAGCTGTTCATTGACGTTTAATAAAGATGATAAGTCGACTGATAAAAAAATCAATCTTGATCCACATACGGCGCTAAAACAGGCGGTGATTGACGGCGACAAGGACGGAATTTCTGACTTAATAAAAAAGGCGATTGACGCTGGTCACGACTCAAACGAAATTACGGAGCAGGCACTTACAGCGGCGATGAATGACATTGGCGTTGACTTCGGTGCTGGTAAAATCTTCTTGCCGCAGGTGTTATTATCTGCTGAAACAATGCGTGCGGCGTTTAATCAGATTAAAGAACTGCTGCCTGCTCAGGAGACAAACGACAAGGGCACTGTTGTAATTGCGACGGTTAAAGGCGACGTTCACGATCTTGGCAAAAATATAACTGGTGCACTTTTGGCGAACAGTGGTTTTAAAGTGATTGATTTAGGCAAAGACGTTGATTCGGCTGAGATTGTAAAGTCGGCAATTGAAAATAAGGCTGACATTGTTGGACTTTGTGCACTGATGACGACGACTATGGTGCAGATTGACAAGGTTATTGCTGACTTACACGAGGCTGGCTGCGCGGCAAAAGTAATGGTTGGCGGTGCAGCTCTCACTCAGGAATACGCTGATGCTGCCGGTGCTGATGCTTATGCTAAAGATGGTGTGGCGGCTGTTCAGATTGCCAAGCAAATGGTTGGTGTTGATTAATTTTTATTTCTTTTTCTTATTTGTTATTCTTAATTTTAATTTGAGGCTCAGTCAACTTTTTCTAGATTTGATTTCGCTTTTGACCGGCCAAAAGCTCGCAAAAGCCGCCCCTCACTGCCTCGCGTCACGCTCGCCGCGTTCGGGTAAGCGCCTCACATCACGTTCGGCGATTTTTCTTAGTTTGAAGGTCGCGTTTGGCCATTTTAGATTTGATAATTAATAATTATATGAAAGGATCATTAAATGAAAAAAATTATAAATGCTGCAATAATTGAAAATCTTGAAATTGCAAAAAATATACATCGGCTTATAGTTAGTGCAGATATAGAAGCTCACGCCGGTCAGTTCGTCCAACTAAAACTGCCGTCCAACGATTTTACCCTTAGACGGCCGCTTGGTATAGCCTCTATAGATAATGGTCAACTAAAAATGTTTTATCGCGTTGTCGGTCGTGGCACGGAGTTTTTAAGTACACTAAAAGCCGGCGATGAAGTTAATTTAATTGCGCCTCTTGGAAATAGTTTTAATATTGCCGCAAGTGAACGAATCCTGCTTGTTGGCGGCGGTATGGGTTTGGCTCCATTACTCTTTGCCGCGATTGAGTCTAAGTCCGCTGACATTCTTATGGGCGGTCGAAACTCTGAAGAAGTGAATTGTTGGAAAAATGAATTTCAAGGTAAAGCAAATAATATATTTATTGCAACCGATGACGGCAGCGTTGGCACTTACGGTTTTGTAACGGATTTACTGCCCAGCGTTTTAGATTCTGCAAGTTATGATAAAATTTTAGTCTGCGGTCCTGAAATCATGATGCGTAAAACTGCGCAGCTTGCCAAAGAACGCGGTATTAAATGTCAGGTATCGCTGGAAAAGCGAATGGCGTGCGGACTCGGTGCCTGCCTCTCGTGTTCGATTGATACCATTCACGGTCGGCGTAAGGTTTGCAAAGACGGCTCTGTCTTTGATGCGGAAGAGGTATTTTATAATTAACTTTTGGAGCACTATTATATGAACAAAAAACGATTACAATTAATGCAGCGACACGCGACACGGGCAATATTTTTTATAAGTGGATTCGGCGCGGCGTCGTGGGCACCACTTGTTCCGGTTTTAAAGGCTAAACTTGCGATTGCCGAGGATACGCTTGGGTTGTTAATTTTGTGCATTGGAATCGGTTCACTCATTGCAATGCCACTTGCAGGAAACGCCGCCTCAAAATTTGGCTGCAAAAAAGTCCTAACAACGGCAAGTATAATTTTTCCTATACTTCTGCTATTAATCTGTATATTCTCCACGCTCGAAACAATTGTGCCAACATTGCTAATCTTTGGCGCGGTAATGGGCTGTATGGACGTTGTAATGAATATCCAGGCGGTAATGGTTGAAAAGATGTACGGTCGGCAGATAATGTCCGGTATGCACGCGCTGTGGAGTGTCGGAGGCTTTACAGGCGCAGGTCTGTTCGGAATATGGGTCGGTCTGTTTAACTTGACGCCATTTATCTCAACGCTCATTGCCGCAGCAATTATGCTGGCCATACTCTCATACTTTGCAAAATTTTTATTGCCATACGGCGGCAAGTCCAGCAGTTCAATAATTGCCATACCGCACGGAATAGTAATTTTTATCGGAATTATAACCTGTATTGCTTACCTCGTTGAAGGAGCGATAATGGACTGGAGCGGTGTGTTTTTAACGACTGCTAAAAATTTTGACATATCTCTCGCCGGCATCGGATTTACAATGTTTTCGGCGGCAATGCTGACGATGCGTTTAATCGGTGACAGGCTTGTACAGGCAATCGGCCAAAAAATTGTCGTAATTTTTGGCAGTGTGCTGTCATTTATTGGATTTATTTTGCTGATATTTTCCGACGTGCAAACATTATTATATTTAGGATTCTTTTTAATAGGAATAGGCAGCGCAAATATTGTGCCGGTCTTCTTTTCAATAATCGGCAGACAAAAGGTAATGCCGGTAAATATGGCTGTGCCGGCGGTCAGCACAATTGCTTATGTTGGCATCTTAGTTGGACCGGCAGCGATTGGATTTTTGGCACATCAGACGAGTCTATATGTTGCGTTCGGATTCCTGGCCACGCTGGTTGCCGCTCAGTTGTTCATTGCAAATTATATTTTCAGGCAGAATGTATGAGGTAAAATATGGCAAATAAAAATCTCAACAATGCGAACAAAGCCAAGAAAGATGAGTTTTATACCAACCTTACTGACATTGAGGACGAGGTGTTTTTATATAAATCGCAATTTGCGGGCAAAACGATTTTCTGTAATTGCGATGATCCATTTGAAAGCAACTTCTTTTTCTACTTTGCAATGCAGTTCAACTTCTTCAAGCTGAAAAAATTAATTGCGTCGAGTTATGCAGGCTCACCCATTGCGTATAATTTGTTTGAACCGACGGACGAGACAAAAATCAAGCCGGCATATATGGTAGAGCTTAACGAAATAAAAAATACAGACGGCAGAGATAATTTTGATTTTGACGACATCAAACGAATACTCAACGATCTAAAAAGTAAAATCGCTGACGGAGCGGCGACGGATGGTAAAAATAAGTTATCGATTTTGAAAGGCGACGGGCACTATGCCGCCGGAGATTTTCGCTCAAAAGAATGTGTTGCGCTTCTTAAGCAGTCCGACATAGTGGTGACGAATCCGCCGTTTAGTCTCTTTCGTGAGTTTGTTGCTCAGCTTGTTGATTATGACAAAAAGTTTTTGATGATTGGCAATTTAAATAATATTAAATATAAAGATATTCTGCCATTGTTTATGAGGAACAAAATCTGGCTTGGATATAATAGTGGACATCTCTGGTTTAAAGTGCCTGCCTCATACGAAGAAAAAGCGACTGATTTCAAAATAGATACAAATGGTCAAAAGTGGCGACGAATGGGCAATATAGGTTGGTTTACAAACTTGGACGTAAAAAAACGCCACGAAGAATTTATGTCATATAAAAACTACAATCCGCAAGACTTTCCGAAATATGACAACTACGACGCAATCGAAGTCAGCAAGACCGCCGATATTCCAAAAGATTATAACGGCATAATGGGCGTACCAATTACTTTTATGGATAAATACAATCCAGATCAGTTTGAAATTTTAGGAGTCTTAAACAGTGGAAGTGGCAATGAATATGATTATGCAAAAGCTATACTATATGGAAAACAATTGTATGCAAGAATATTGATTAGGCGGAGGATAAAATGAGTATAAAAGCTGATATAATAGATTTGTTGGATAATGCAACAGAAAATTCTCTTGAAAAAATATATGACATAGTAAATCAGATTATCAGTGAAGAAAAAGGTAACAAAGTTTATACTATTGAAGAAATAAAAGAAAAAGCGATACCTATAGCTAAGAAGTACGGAGTAAAAAAATTATCACTATTCGGAAGCTATGCACGCGGTGAGGCTAATGCAAAAAGCGACTTGGATTTTATCTATGATGACATAAATTCTAAAGAAATGTTTGCTTATTTCGGATTTATACAAGATTTAGAAAATGAATTTAAATGCCATATTGATTTAGTTAGTGACGATATTTCAGATAAATCATTTTTGTCAGACATAAAAAATGATGAGGTAATTTTGTATGCGGAATGAAAATCGCATAGATAAAATCGTTGTACAGAAACTCATCGAATACTGTGATCAAGTCACGTTTTTAGTACGAAGATTTGGCTCAACAGCTGAGGTATTCAATAAAGATGTGGCATTTCAATTATCTTGCGGTATGTGCATAGTTCAAATCGGCGAATTAACTAATAGATTATCAGAAGAGTTTAAAAATCGGCACTCGAAGATTCCTTGGCGTGCAATAAAATCAATGCGTAATATTTTTGTTCACGAATATGAAAAAATTGATTTTGATAGAGTATGGAAAAATTTAACGGAAGATATTCCTAAATTAAAAGAATATTTAACAAAGATTCTTTTGGAAATGGACAATGAAGATGAAAATAGAATTACATAAAATTCCAGTTCGTGATGTTTTTGAAGGCTACGTTAATAATCAGGAAGACGGCGTTGTCGGCAGCGCAAAAAAATATTTTTCACGAACGAATTGTATTGCCTATAAAATTGCCGGAAAATATCTCAACGGCTCCTCGATTCGTCAAGACTATTTGGAAACTGCCCTCAAATGGATAACCGACCGCGAAGGCTGCACGATTGAAGAGTATATGTCATTAAATCATCATAATGATGATGCCGCCGAACTAATAAATTATTTTCAAGATGTCATTGATTGGATTGAAAAGATTTTTATTAAATATTATAAAGAGATGAAAGGCATTGAATGGGGCGTTCTCTATAATAAATACGGCAGCAATCCGCTTGACATTGCAAGTGTTACTGCTCGCGTTGACGAATTGATGGCGGATTTTGACGTGACGAGCAAGAAGGGTATTTACACATATATTTTATCCGGCGAAGAAAAGTATTTAAATATTCGTAAATTCGATGAGCGGACTCGTAAAAATGTTTATGCTAAACAAAATGGCAAATGCGTGGGCTGCGGAAAAGAATTTAAACTATCCGAACTTGAGGCGGATCACATAACGGCGTGGAGCAAAGGCGGCAAGACCATTCCTGAAAATTGCCAGCTTCTCTGTAAAAACTGTAATTTAAAAAAATCGGACAGGTGATTTTTGTGAAAAATGTATTATCAACAGAAATATGTGGAATAAAGATGCAGACGCCAATTTTAGCGGCGTCCGGCACGTTCGGTTTTGGTGAAGAGTTTGCCGAATTTGTCGATTTACAAAAACTTGGCGGCGTAATGGTTAAGGGCACTACTCTTAAGCCGCGTCGCGGCAACGAAGGCGTCAGAATTACGGAGACGCCGTCCGGTATGCTTAACTGTATCGGACTTGAAAATCCTGGCGTTGAGGTTTTTATTAATGAAACTTTGCCGCGCATTTCAAAATATAATATGAATGTGATTGTAAATGTTTCCGGCAGTTCCGTTGACGATTACGGCGAGCTTGCCAAAATATTGGACGTTGACGGAGTTGCGGCGATTGAGCTCAACATATCGTGTCCAAATGTCAAGGACGGCGGAATCATTTTCGGCACCGATCCAAAGGCAGCGGCAGCCGTCACTGAAATTGCAAAAAAATCGACCAGCAAGCCGGTCATAGTTAAACTTTCGCCAAATGTCACTGATATTGTCAAAATGGCACGTGCCGTTGAAGGCGCTGGCGCAGATATAATCTCTTTAATAAATACTCTTATCGGTATGGAAATAAATATAAATACGTGGCGTCCGACGCTTGGCAATGTTACTGGTGGTCTGTCTGGCGGCGCGGTTAAGCCAGTTGCTCTCAGAATGGTCTATGAAGTCGCAAAAAATGTCAAAGTGCCGGTCATTGGTATGGGCGGAATAAGAAGCTGGCAGGACGCCGTTGAGTTCTTCCTCGCCGGTGCGTCGGCAGTGGCAGTTGGTACGGCAAACTTTACTGATCCGGCAGTGACGATGAAGATCGCCGACGGTCTGGAAGCTTATCTTCATAGCCGCAATTTAAATAACATTTCTGAACTCGTTGGTCAGTTAAAAGTTATGTAATTTAATTCTATCAACAAAAACTAAAAGTTTGGAGGTGAGATTTAATGTGGAAGTGAACATTGAAAGAGACGGCATAACAAACGAAGATGAGCCTCTGGCGTTGATATATTATGGCAGATACGAAGTAACAAGCTGGGCAGAATTATACGTGGCGGCGGTTAAAACGCTTTACATTGAATATCCAGAAACGATAAACGCACTGATAAGCAAAGATGACCGACGCGAATTATATATACGAACGACGACAATAAATATGAAAAAACCGGCACGGATTGCAACGATAATATATTTGGAAACGGATCGAACACCAGTGCAAATGGTTAAGGCACTGCGTCAGATATTTAAGCGGGCAGGTGTATTAAATATCAGAATGAGCATTGAAATTCGACGCGAACTAAAATCACAGCCTGCTAATCCGAATAAAATTGAGCCTCCGTCATTACTTGTTGAATCGATAGATAGCACGACCTCAACAGAATCAGTCCAACTTCCAACATTTAAATCGACGCCTCCAGATTTAGTTAAAACAATTAATCAACCTAAACCTCAGACATTTGAGTTAGAAGTGCCCTCATTTATGAAAAGCACTTCCATAGTAAAGATGACTAATACAGACAGATACATACAAAAAATGAAGGAGTTGGTCGCAACTTATCCTGAGTCAATGTTAAAATTAGCCGGAAAGCACATAGTTAAACGTAAGGTGACGATGGCGGCAACTAATTATAGATATTTCAGAGTTCCGGCGGAGATTGGTCACGGTCTCAGCGTAGAGTTATCATTTGACGCTGAAGATATGGAAGCCAACATAAATTATTATAAAAATGCGGTTAAAACGCAGGTCTAATTTCTGATGATTTTAATAGTGTTTAATGAAGTATCGGCAGCACCAATTAGGTGACTGTTGATTTTTTTATTTGTTTTGATATAGTTTACAATTTCTTCAGTTATAACTTCACCTGGATATAGAATAGGAACGCCTGGCGGATAAAAGGTCACTTCTTCTGCGCAGATTTCATTGATAGAATCATCTAATTTAACTGTTGAGGTCTTTGCATAGAACGCCTCACGCGGAGTTAATTTTAATGAAGAATTATGAATTAGGAATGAGGAATTATTTATTTTTTTTATGTAATTTGATGTTTTATGTGAGGTCAGTTTTTTTAATGCGGATATTAATTTATCAATCTCAGTATCGGTATCGGCATAAGTGACTAAAAATAATAAATTATTCAGGTCGGACAGCTCGCATTGAATTTTATATTTATGTCGAAGAATTTTTTCAGCTTCGGCGCCGGTAAGTCCAAGCTCATTAACGTTGACGGATACCTTAGTTAAGTCCAGGTTAAATCCATTAACGCTGTCAAAGGTTTTAAGTCCATCTATATTTTGGATTGCTTGCCTCAAATTTTGTGATAAGTTTATTGCACGTTCAATCAATTCAGTTCCGTTCTGCTGCATTTGCAGACGCGCAATGTCCAGTGACGCCAACAGCAGATAATTTGGGCTGGTCGATTGCAGCAAGCTCACTGTCCGTCTGACGCGCTCAACATCAATTAATTTTGATTTAACCATTAACATAGAGGTCTGTGTCAATGAGCCGAGCAGTTTATGTGTACTCTGCGCGGACATATCTGCACCGGCGTCTATTGCTGAGACTGGCAGTCTGTTACTAAAATGCAGATGCGCACCGTGAGCCTCGTCAACTAGTAATAACATTCCGTGCTCGTGGAGTAAATCTGCAATTTTTGTCAAGTCTGCCGCCACGCCATAATAATTCGGTGATACAATGATAAGTGCCTTAGCTTGTGGATATTGTTCAATTGCTTCTTCAACACTCTCAACGGTTAAGTTTAATGTAATCTCAAACTCTGAGTCAAATGCAGGTGACAAATAAACTGGTCGTGCGCCGGATAATATCAGTCCGCTCATCACACATCGATGGGCATTGCGCGGAACTAATACTAAATCATTCGGTTCAAGAGAGGACATTATCATTGCCTGTACCGCGCTGGTCGTTCCGTTAATCATAAAAAAAACTTCGTCTGAGTGCCAAAGTTCAGCCGCTAATGATTGGGCTTCTTTAATGCAGGTTTGTGGTGTGTGCAGGTCGTCGAGTTCTTCCATTAATGAGACTTCGCAGCGTAGCCCTTCAGTTGTTATTAAATCTTTAAGCAGTGAATATGCGCCAAGCCCTTGCTTATGTCCAGGCGTGTGAAATGCCAATGCGCCATCTGCTGAGTATTGTTGCATTGCTTGAAAGATTGGTGAGGATTGTTTATCCAAGTTATCACCTCGTGTAATCAAAGTCTTAATTATTCCCAATAAATACAAAATGATATAATTGACAATCTGAAAAAAGTGTGATAAATTATGTGAAGCACCAGCAATGGCAGGCGGTCGATACTTAGCCTCAGAGATGAGGTGATTGTATGAAGAACTTAGTCAAAATTACGGTGGTTATCATTACCATCATTGCAGTATTAGTTCTTACATCAAAAGTAGCCGCCTAAACTCCACTCCAGGCGACTACTAAACTCGAATTACTAATAATCAAGGACATCTATATAAAATGGGGCTGACCACTGTCGGTGTCAGAGACGCTTTGTTTATGCAAGGCGTCCTTATTTATTTATAGTATAACATCTACACAAAATTTGTCAACCGCAAATTATTGACAATCTGAAAAAAGTGTGATAAATTACAGTGGATGCTGCAAAGCGCAGGCGGTTTAATTAGTAGCCTCGGAATCGAGGTGAACGCCATGAGCAAATTTTTCGTGATGATCATTACAATTATCATCATTTTGATGCTCTTAACTGGAAAAGCCGCCTAGTCTCCCATACTAGACGACTCAAAACATCTTAGTGTCCTTATTTGACACAATCGAGTAAATTTCTACGAGGCTGAACCGCTTGACGCGGCATCCGAAATGCTCTGTTAGCGCAGGGCATTTTGTTATTTATAGTATAACATTTACACAAAATTTGTCAACCGAAAATTAATTGACAATGTGAAAAGATTATGATAAATTATATGAGACACCAGCAATGGCAGGCGGTCGATACTTAGCCCCAGATTTGGGGTGAATGCATATGAAGAACTTAGTCAAAGTTACGGT
>JAFUTM010000199.1 GCA_017484235.1 Selenomonadaceae bacterium | reverse complement strand
CTGCCTGACAAATAGCCCTTGCAAGGTCAAAATCAGCGACGGCTTGCGTTATGTCATTTGCAACAATCTCATTCGCCGCAGTCGCTGGCACCAGACCTAAAATTAAAATTGGCTGAGTAAAACCGGCAGCACGCAGCTCCAGCGCTTCATCTAAAGTGGCGACTGCAAGATAATCTGCACCAGCCTCAACTGCACAGCGGGCAACTGCAACTGCACCGTGACCATAGGCATTAGCTTTGACCACAGCGCAGAGTTTTACTGACTTATCAACGTGTTGACGAATATTTTTTAGATTGTGAGTTATTGCAGAAAGATTAACCTCAGCCCAAACATCACGATTTAATTTATTGTTCATTATAATTACCTGCCTTTACATTATTATAAAAAAATGATCTCAACCATTATTGAGACCATTGGTATTACAGATGTTACAAAATTTAAATATATGATTTTCGTTGATTGTGAGAAAAACGAAGTTAAGTTGCAGTTTATATCAGTTTCTATCTTCTCAAATTCGATATGCAAAAGCGGAATTTACTTTTGACCGAATCATCAATTAAATCTTTTTTACATCGGCAGCTTGAAGACCGCGTGCGCCTTCAACGATTTCAAAGGAAACTTCTTGACCTTCTTCGAGAGTTTTAAATCCATCAGTTTGGATTGCTGAGAAGTGAACGAAAACATCATTGCCATCTTCTCTAGAGATGAAGCCGTAACCTTTTTCTGCACTAAACCATTTTACTTTACCAACTGCCATAAATAAATCCCTCCAACTAAAAACTGTGCTTCCTTGTTCAGCAATAATTAGTATAAACTTAATTAGCAGTTATGTCAAGCTATGAAATAAATTTAAGAGGTGTCTTTTAAAGTAAATCTTCGAACAATTTATTTACAGTTGAAAATAAATTGCAAAATGATATAATATAAACAATAGATTAAAGTGCATTGCAAATTATTATGAGGTCGGAGGAATTAGATATGTCAAATGAACTGACTAAGGGCATTATTGCAGGCGACGATTTCATTGCTGAAACTATTTTGTATGGACTGATTAACAATGGCATTGAAAGTCCAGATGATTATTACGTTGTTGACGACATTAAACGCCACAATTATTGGCGGACTAAGCACAAGGTTAAACCAATCGAAGAACCGTTGGATTTTGTTAGTGACGCGGCAGTGATAATTTTAGCCTTCAAGCCGGAAGACACAGACAGAATACTTGCAAAAATTTCGTCTAAAACTCGTAAGGAAGCCGTCATTGTTTCCGTTGTGCGCAAACTCAAAATTAAAGAGATTGAGAATTATCTGCCAAATAACCGGATTATTCGTCTGGTCATTAATCCGTCAATTATCAGTGGCGCAGGTCTCGGTGCATATGTCGTTGGTTCTCAGGATAAGACTACTACTGAAGAAATGGCTCAAACTGTGCTTTCTGATTTAGGTACTTTTATCGAAGTTGGCAGTGAAAATGAACTGGAGAAAGTTCGCGACTTCATTCTTGCCAATACATTTTTATCTTATATCGTGACCAGAGCAATGATTGATACAGGCAAAAATCTTGGATTTACAACAGAACACGCCGGCATCGTCGCTGACCAAATTCTTAAAGGTGCATCTAGGACACTTGTTGAACTGCAAGACGAAGGTTCCGTAATGTTCCGTGACGGATTGAAAAATACTAAAGTTATAAATGAGGCAATCCACTTGATTAAAGAATATGGCATTTATGATTCCATTGAACGTGCATTGACGAAGAAAGATGCCTCAAAGATATTCACACCTTATCGAGATGACGATGAAACTGAAATGTTTAATATGCATTACAACTGGTTTGACAGTATGGTCAATCAATAGTGAGGATAATTATATGAGACTGATTATTGGAATAAGCGGTGCCAGCGGTGCTGTTATCGCCGTTGAGCTTTTGCGCAGACTTAAACAACTTGAAGAGGTTGAAACTCATCTTATAATAACTGAGGGCGCGAAACTGACATTTAAGCACGAAAGTAAATTTGATCTTTATGAAGTAAAACAGCTTGCCGACGTTGCATATGATGTACACGACATTGATGCCTCAATCGCCAGCGGCAGTTTTCTGACTGAAGGTATGATAATCGTACCGTGCAGTATGAAGACGGTAGCTGGAATTGCGAGTGGATATGCAGATAATTTATTGCTCAGAGCGGCAGACGTATGTATTAAGGAATCACAAAAATTAATTGTTGTGCCAAGAGAAATGCCTTTTAGTCGTATCCACTTGCGTAATTTAAAAGAATTAGCTGACAATGGTGTGATAGTAATGCCGCCGGTTATGACGTTTTACAATGTGCCTTCAACGATCGAACAACAGATTGATCATATCGTCAACAAAATTATGATGCAGTTTAATTTGCCGTCCTCAATGCCAGAATGGAGAAGCAGTAATGGATAATATAAGAGTTGGCCATATAAATTTTTTAAATGTACTTCCTTTGACTTATAGTTACAAAAACGGTTATGATCAAGATTTATCTATAATGTATGATGTGCCATCTGCATTAAATGAAGCTATCAAAAGCAGTCGACTGGATATAAGTCCGGTATCTTCAATTACTTATGCAAGAATGAGTGATGAACTCCTTTTAATACCAGATATTTGTATTAGGGCTGACCTCGATGTGGAAAGTATTGTGCTGATTTCTAGAAAGCCAATCGAGGAAATAATGAACGATAAAATTATTTTAACGGCAAAGTCGGCAACTTCACATTGTTTATTAAAAATAATTATGACTGAAAGCTACGGCGCAGCTCCAGTATATGATATACGTCACATCAATGTCGATAAACCAGTTCACTATGATGCCGTTGCTTCGTTGTTTATTGGTGATGATGCGCTCTATATGTATTTGAATACGCCAAAAGATTTATATTGTTATGACATGGGTAAAGAGTGGCACAAGCTGACTGGTCGATCTATGGTTTATGCAGTTTGGACGGTTAGAAAGGATTTTGCCCGCAATTATCCAAAACTTTTGCAGTTTGCTTATGACAAAATACTTTCTGGCTTAGAAAATGGTATAAAAAATAAATCGGCTGCCATTAATTCGATTATTAATGAGAAGCCGTTTACTTATGAAATTTTGGATCATTATCTTGGCGGTATTATTAAATGGAATTTACCAGAAGATGCTGTTGAGTCGTTAGTTACGTTCTATAATTTAGCGTATAAATTGAAGTTGATTGACAGTGTACCTCCGATTGAATTTGCTGATGTTGCTAGAATGTGTATCTAATTTGCTACCATTTTTTATTGTTGTTGTTCAGTTAAATTTTTTAAAATTAGAGACTTCTCTTTGAACGACCAAAGAGAAGCAGAAAGTCGCCCTTCGCTGTCTCACATCACGTTCGCCGCGCTCAGGGGCCGCCTCCGCGTCCAGCTCCGGCGATTTTGAGAAACGATATAAATACACTCGGCCATTTTTGGTACGATAAAATCATATTTTTAATTCATAATTCATAATTCCTAATTCATAATTAGTCAGTATTATTAATTTTCGCTTTTAAATTGGATATTATAAAGATTGGCATAGACGCCGTTGCGTGCAAGGAGTTCTTTGTGCGACCCGTCTTCAACAACGTGACCGTGATCTATTACAAAGATATGGTCTGCATCAAAAATAGTTGACAAGCGGTGTGCAATTACAAAACTCGTTCTTCCAACCATTAAATCATCAAGTGCGGACTGCACAATTTTTTCTGATTCGGTATCAAGTGCTGAAGTTGCTTCGTCCAAGATTAAAATGCGCGGATTTTTGAGGATTGCGCGGGCAATTGCCATACGCTGACGCTGACCGCCGGACAGATTAAGTCCACGCTCACCTATTAAAGTATTATAGCCGTCTGGAAGTTGTCTGATAAACTCATCAGCATTTGCCGCCTTTGCTGCAGCAAGGACCTCATCATCTGATGCGTCCAGTCGACCATATCTAATATTTTCCATAATTGTCGTGCTAAAAAGCATCGTCTCCTGCGGTACAATGCCAATTTGTTCGCGTAGAGAATTCATTGTCACATCGCGGATATCCAAGCCGTCGATTTTAATTGAACCGCTTGTCACGTCATAAAAACGAGGAATCAAATTTGCAATAGTCGACTTACCGGCACCGCTTGGACCAACAAACGCAATCATCTGACCAGGCTTAACTTCCAAGCTAACATTTTTAAGTGCATCGTGAACACCGTCATAACTGAACGATACATTCTCAACAGAAACGTGCCCTTCAACCGGCGGCAAAATTTTAGCATCAGGACGATCCGTAATGGCTTCTTCCATATCCAATACATAAAAAATTCTGTCGACTGCTGCCATCGCTTTTTGCATACGTCCATAAATGCGGCTCAAACGCTTAACTGGATTAGCAAGATTGACTGCATAAGTTAAAAACGCAACTAAAGAGCCAGCCGTCATTATGCCGTTGACGACCTCATAACCGCCAAACCAGACGATTAAAGTAACTGCAATTGCCGCTAAAAACTCAACCGTCGGTGTAAGCAGGCTGGTAAGCTGCACGTTTTTCATCGCCGCCTGAAAGTTTAGCTCATTCTGTTTGCAAAACCTATCAATCTCATAGTCTTCACGAACGAAGGATTTAACAACGCGAATTGAAGAAATTGATTCCTGTAAAAGAGATGTAATATCTGCCATACGCTCTTGAATTACGGTGCCGTTGGCTTTTATTTTTTTGCCGAATATTCGCATACAGTAGCCGACCATTGGCACGACCACTAACGTTAAAAGTGACAGCTTCCAGTCGAGATAAAACATCATTGCAATGGAACCAATTAATATTGAGCTTTCTGTAAATAATTCAATCAAATTATCGACGAGTGCCGCCTGTATTGCTGCGACATCGTTTGTGACATAACTCATCGTTTCGCCGGTCTGGTGCTTATCAAAATAAGCCATTGGCATCTTTTGGAATTTGCGGAACATTACTTCACGGACATCAATTATAACTCGCTGCCCAATATATGACACAAGATAGGATTGACCATAATAAAATATTCCACGAAGGAAGAAGACAACGACAATGCCAATTGCAATGACGTTCAACATTGCCATATCTTTCTCAGCCAGTACTTTATCAATCATATCCTTAATAATCCACGGCACATAAAGATTAGCCGCTGCTGCCATTACAATACAGATGATAGCAATACCCAGACGTCTGAGATATGGTTTAATGTAAATTAAGAGTCGTTTATAATTTTTCATTTGAATCTCCAAATAGTTAATCTTAATATTAAATAATGTACACTGAATAACAATAATTGTCAATCATAAATTTAATCAAATGAAGTGAAAACTTGACAAATTAAAAAAAATGTGGTATTTTATCAAAGTTGTAGCTAGACATTGATGATTATATGTTGTTTAGGAGGTATTGTGATGAAAAACAAAATCGTTAAAGCCTTATCAACAGCACTCATAATTGGTATATCGTCAACAACATTCGCAGCAGCTAATCCGTTTAATGATTTAGATTCAAATCATTGGGCGTATTCAAAAGTTATAGCACTTGTTGATGCTGGAATAATTGAGCCGGACAGTAATGATCGCGGCAGTTTCTTTGGCAATATGAAAGCTTCACGATACGACGTAGTAAAAATGGTCTACAATCTGCATATGAAGAAGAATGATGTTACGACGTCGACAGAAAATCCATTTTCAGATGTACCAGCAGGTCATCCGGCAACTGTCGCAATAGCTAGACTTGCAGCAGATGGAATAATTAAACCTTCAATTGACGGTAAATTTCACGGCAATGATAAAATCACACGATATGATATGGCTGTTATGATAGCCAATCTTCTCTCTAAAGATGCAAATCTTTCCATTGCATCAACAACAAATATGTTTAGTGATGTTCCAGATAACCACCCAGCTTATAATGCGGTTATGACTCTGACAAAGGAAGAGATTCTCTCTGGATATGGCGACGGAACATTCAAGGGCGATAAAAATGTTACTCGTTTTGAAGCAGCATTAATGATAAATAAAGTATTTGAAAAATATTATAAATAAACTATAATAATGATTATGTTTATTAGAAATTGTAATTACAATTTTTCCATTAATATTATTTTAGGAGGCATTTTAAATTGAAAAAAAATATAGCAGCTGCATTAACGGCAGCAATGGTTGTCGGAGCTGCATCAACAACATTTGCAGCAGCGAATCCTTTTAGTGATTTAGATCCAGACCATTGGGCGTATCAGTCCGTAATGCAGCTTTACAACACATACACTGCTGACGGCAAGCGCGTTATCGATGGTATGGGCGATGGCACTTTCCAAGGCAAGCGCCCTATCACTCGTTACGAAGTTGCCCAAATGGTTGCTAAGGCTCTTGCAAGAACCGACATCAGCGGCACTGATAAAGCTGCTCTTGATCGTCTTGCTGCTGAATTTAGTGATGAACTTAACAGTCTTGGCGTCCGCGTTGCTGAACTTGAAAAGTATGCTGATAAGGTACAGTGGACCGGTGAAATGCGTTATCGTTACAAGAGTATTCGTGATGAAAATCCAGACGGATCAAAAGATAGATCTAATAAAGATTGGGTACATTTCCGTTTATTTCCAGAGGCTGAGGTCAATGATCATTGGAAATTGAAGGCGCGTTTGACTGCCACTTATGAGACGGATACTAACGACTCGACAGATTTCGAGCTGACTTATGGATACGCTGAAGGAAATTATAATAAATTTAGAGTTCGCGTTGGTAAGCAAGATCTGTACAGTGTTGCCGATGATGGTCTGGTCGTCGATGATTTCTTCAGCGGTGCTCAGCTTGAATTTGGCAGTAAAGTTAAAGTTACGGCTGAAGCTGGCCGCATCAATTTAGCGAATAGTACAGTTCTTGACAATCTTGGCAGCGATGAAGTCGCAAATTATCAGGGCGTTGAATTGAATTATAATGACGGTAACAAATTTAACGTCGGCGGTACATATCGTCATTTCAATGCAAGCGGTTTGAAGACTGTTACTGGATATAATACCGAAGGCAAAGTCCAGGACGATGCTGATATTTGGTCAGCTGGTACTGGTTATAACTTTGATAAAAATGTCAGATTGTTCTATGCTTATGCACAAAATCCAAGTGCTGATGATTACAACAGAGCTTGGACTGGTCAACTGAGTTATAAAGGTGCAGACAAAACTGCTAAATCTTGGGGAATGTGGGCAGCTTATCGTTATGTTGGCAGAAACGTTGGTATAATGCCGACTTACGATGTTGAGCCTTACAACAAGAAAGGCGTTGAAGTTGGACTTGGTTGGTCACCACTTAACAACACTTTGACTCAGTTTATGTATTTCAATGGCAAGAGTCTCGTAACAGATAAAGATACTGAAACACTGTTTGCACGTGTCAGCTTCTTCTTCTAATTAATATAGTAATTAAATAGTATTTCTTAATGATAAAGACCTGTTTGTGTAAATTAGTACAAGCAGGTTTTTTGTTTAATTATAATTTAATATAAACTTAACCTAATTTTAATTTATATTTGAAGGAATTACCATATATTAATAGAATTAAAATGTAGATTGTATTGATGTTTTTTGTTTTTAATGAATAAAAGGAGGTATTGTCTATGAAAAAATTATTCACAATGCTGCTTATGACTTGTTTAATGGTATTTTCTGTGACATTAGTATCGGCAACTGAATTGCCTATGGATGACGAGGATTACATTATAGTAAAAGGCTTTGGTGAAGCTGGTCAGTCAATGAGTGCTGGAATTCGTGCGGCAGAGCTTGACGCATATAGAAAAGCATTTGAAGCTGTGAATGAAATAAATTTAGATTCCGAAACTACAGTTGAAAAAGGAATTACTACTCAGGATTATATTCATACTAAACTAAAGGGTGTATTGCGTCGAGCACGAATTATAAATGAAGGTCCTCTTCCAGAAGGCGGTTATTATGCTGAAGTACGCGTACCAATTTGGGGTGTGCAAAATTCTGTTGCCAGTACAGTATTAAAACCAAATAACGATGTTCAGCCATTCCCTCAGCCACAATTTCCACAGCCAACTGGCTCTTCCAGCGGCGGTTATACCGGTCTTATTATTGACTGCAGTGGTTTGGGCTTAGAGACTGCTATGTCACCAGTCATTTTAAACGAGTCAGGCAATCCAATTTATGGATATGAAAATCTAAACTATGATGTGGTTGTTTCTAGAGGTATGGCAAGCTATTCAACAAGCACTTCTAGTTCTTCGCGTGCAGGAAGCAATCCACTTAGAATTAAAGCAAAACGTATAGATGGTACTAGAAAATGCAATCCCGTTGTTTCTGATGAAGATGCAAGCAGAATCCTTCACGCTAATAGTAGCAGCCATTTCCTTGATAACTGTGCCGTTGTGTTAGTTCAGTAATCATAGTTCTCAATATTAGGTGAAAAGGTCGCTTGTGATTACACACAGCGATCTTTTTTTGTTATATATTATTATTGATTAGTTTTAGTTGACAGAAAAATTAAATAAACATATAATGTCTTTGTATAATGATTGTAATAGATTGAATGGTGTGACTTATGAGGGTAGAACATAAAACTGAAATGAAATCGCGACAACGGAACATCGCATTAACAGTAGCTTATGATGGAACAAATTATCACGGTTTCCAGCGTCAGTCACCACCGACGATTGCAATACAAAACATATTGGAAGATAAATTACAAAAAATTTTTGGTGATACCATCGAGCTTGCCGCCGCCGGTCGCACTGATGCAGGTGTGCACGCACTCGGTCAGGTCGTCAACTTCTTTACCGACGGCACTATTCCGATTGATAAAATACCACTTGCATCAATCGGTGTGTTACCCGATGATATTGTCGTTCGCGATGCCAAAGAAGTTGAT
>JAFUTM010000198.1 GCA_017484235.1 Selenomonadaceae bacterium | reverse complement strand
GAAACGCAACTCAAATCCGCAAGCATAAAACTGACGCCATTGATTCTATGATTATCGCTGATTTTATTCGCTATGGTAACTTGCAAGAAACACAACTTGCAAGTGAGGAAATATTGGAACTTCGCGATTTGACTCGTTTTAGAAATTATCAGGTCAGCTCCATCAGCGACTTGAAACGTAAAACTATTTGTATCCTCGATCAAGTTTTCCCTGAATATGAGAAAATTTTTTCTGATGTTTTCGGCAAAACCAGTAAAGAAATTTTAATGACTTTTGATTCTGTAACTGATTTTGCAGATATTTCAACCGATAAATTAGAGAAAATACTCGAAAATATCACTCTTAAAGGCTTTGCTAAGAAGAAACTCAAAGTTATATCTAAGGCTGCTAAAACTTCATTTGGTATCACCTACGGCTTGCAGAGTTTGATTTTCCAACTTCGTCAACTCATTGCTCAAATTAACTTCATCGAGCAACAGGTTAAACAACTTGAGAAGAAAATCTCTGCTTTACTAAAGACTCTCAACTCCCCCATTACTACTAGTTGGTCTTTCAATAATTCGCGTTCATATGTACGTATTTCATGTTTTAGAGCATAGCACTTAATAATAAATTGATTATGTAAAGCATACTCGTGAACGCAAAGGAGATAAAATTATGCGTTACTTAATCGGTATTGACATTGGCACTTCGGCCACAAAAACCGTACTCTTCGATGAAAAGTGCCGTGTCGTGTTCTCCGCAGCTCATGAATATCCATTGTATCAACCTCAAAATGGCTGGGCGGAACAAGAATCTAATGATTGGTATAAGGCAGTTGTTTCGACCATTCGCGAAGTCGTGAAAAATTCGGAAGTGCAAGCTGAAGATATTAAGGGCATTGGACTTTCTGGACAAATGCACGGATTGGTTATGCTTAATTCCAAAAATCAAGTAATTCGGCCTTCCATTATTTGGTGCGATCAGCGGACAGGAAACGAATGTCAGGAAATTACAAATCGTATTGGAGCCAAGCGTCTCATTGAAATTACAGCTAACCCTGCGCTTACCGGTTTTACTGCTTCAAAAATTCTTTGGGTAAGAAATCACGAAGCTGATAATTATCGTGAGTGCCGTCACATTCTTCTGCCGAAAGATTATATCCGTTTTAGAATGACTGGCGAATATGCAACCGAAGTTTCAGATGCAAGTGGTATGCAGCTTTTAGATGTTCCTCATCGCTGCTGGTCCAATGAACTTCTTGATAAACTGGAAATTGACAAAGACTTTTTGCCAAAGGTGTACGAATCGCCGGAAGTTACTGGCACAATCAGTAAAAAATTTGCTGAAGAAACTGGCCTTTCAACTAAGACAATCGTTGTAGGTGGTGCTGGCGATAATGCAGCGGCAGCAGTTGGCACTGGCATAGTAAAAGACGGGCGGGCATTTACAACGATTGGCACAAGTGGTGTGGTTTTTGCTCATACAAGTAAGCCAAAAATTGATCCGAAAGGTAGAATACATACCTTCTGCTGTGCAGTTCCAGGCTGCTGGCACGTAATGGGCGTCACTCAAGCGGCTGGAGTATCTCTCAAATGGTTCCGCGATAATTTAGCTGAAGTCTATAAACAAAAAGAAGAATCAATCGGAATTGATTCTTATGATTTAATTAATAAGGGTATTATTTATAAAATTGTTGATTGTCTCCATAAAAAATCATCTCCCTAAAAATTAAAAATCAATGTTATAAAGCTGTGTATAACCTTATATTATTGTATTTTAATTAGCTTGCATTACAAGTTTATTAGAATAAGAATAAGATTAAAATTAAATAAAGACTGTCACCAAAGAAGATGACAGTCCAAACAATGGAATTTATTATAAATTAATCATTAAATGATTTTTGATTTGTTAATTAACCAAGAGTTTGATTCACTTTGACGAGCTCATCGCGAATTGAAATATGTTGAGGACAAACTTTTTCACAGCG
>JAFUTM010000197.1 GCA_017484235.1 Selenomonadaceae bacterium | reverse complement strand
GTAGTTTTTTCAGCAGACCAAATGTCAATTGTATCGTTGCCAGCACCAGTTGTAATGAAAGAATTTAACGCACCTGGATTATTGACGATTGAATCATTGCCGCTGCTGCAAAGTATTGTATTATTTTTAGCGTAATCGGAATTAATAATCAAATTGTTTCCAGCACCTGCGTCAATAAATGAATTAACGCCATTATAATTATTAACAACGTCATTGCCGGCGCCAGCAATAATCGTTACGTTTTGAGGCGAATCTACATTTGGTGCGCCAAGCTGAAATTCATTGTTTGCATCACTGCCGGATACCAGCGTATTACTATTTGCAATTACGATGACCGCCATATAAGCTCACCCTTCCAAAATTATTTGTAATTGCTTTTATTCAAATTTTAAAATCTGATTAGTAACATCTTCGAGCTGTTCAGCGGTCGGAATGTTTGCTATACGAATTTTGTCAAGCATTATTTCAATGCCGGCGGCTTTTAATTCTTCTTCGACCAAGCCAACACTTTGCCCGCCCCAGCCGTATGAACCGAAGGCAAAGCCCTTATGATTTTGTGGACGCAGTCCTTTGAGATAGCAGAGGAATGCGGCGATTGGAGGCATCATCTGATTATTGATTGTTGGAGAACCAACTGCCAGATATTTACTAGTGAAAACGTCAGTTATTATATCACTCATTGGAGTTGATTTAATATCATAGTAAGCCGCAGGTATACCGCGTCTTGCAAATGCTTCCGTGATAGTCTGAGCCAAAATCTGAGTTGAGCCCCACATTGAGTCAAAGACAACAACAGCGCGTTCTTCGACTTCGCCACTCGCCCAGTCACTGTAGCAGTCTAAAATCTTTTCGATGTTTTTACGCCAAATGACACCGTGACCAGTTGCAATTAATCTGATATCGAGACCGCCAAGTGCACTTAAAGCTGCCAAAGCCTGCTTTCCAAAAGGCATCAAAATATTAGCGTAATATTTTTTAGCTTCAAACAGAATTGTATTTAAATCATTTTCGTCATCAAAACGCATTGACGTTGCCAGATGTTCACCGAATGCGTCGTTTGAAAACAGAATCTTATCTTCTGAGCAATATGTTACCATTGAGTCCGGCCAATGGAGCATAGGTGTCGGAACAAAATCCAGAACACGTTCACCAATTGAAATAGAATCGCCGGCTTTAACTGGCTTATATTTTAAATGACCATAGCGGGCAGTTAGACCCTTTAATCCATTTGGCTGACTCGTGATAATTTCTGCGTTTCTGGCGTACTCAGTGACGAAGGGCAGAGCACTTGAATGATCCGGCTCAACGTGACTTGAAACAATGACATCAATCTTGGCAGGATTGACGACGGACGCGATTCGTTTTAAAAGTTCATCTTTAAACGGAGCTTTAACCGTGTCAATCAAAGTGATTTTGTCGTCGAGAATCAGATATGCATTATAGGTCGTGCCGCGTGAAGTCTCATAGCCGTGAAAATTTCTCATTGACCAGTCGACTGCGCCAACCCAATAGATGTCCTTGCTGATTTCAACTGCTTTTAATGAATTATTCATCACATTACCTCCAAAATTTATTTGTTTTATTTGATTATAAAGCACGCTGGCCATAAAATCAACTAAAATCATATTGTAAGCCGTTTAATTTTTATCCAGTTTATGATAAAATGTTTTTAACAAAAGTGAAGGGACTGAATAATTTTATGAAGAAGTATCTAATTATTATTGCAACTTTATTAACAATGGGCAGTTTTAGTATGGCTGCCTGTTCAGATGAAGTATCAGATGAAGTGATTGACGGCGGTACTACCGATTATTCTAATAACAATGCACCAAAAACTATTACATCGGAAAACATCATCAGGTTTAGTTTGACTGTTGAAGATGATACAATAGAATACAATAATTTTTATGGACGATTTGTTATGGAAATTGAGCCAACTGCCAAAGGCTTTAAAATGTCGCTGTCTTG
>JAFUTM010000196.1 GCA_017484235.1 Selenomonadaceae bacterium | reverse complement strand
TTAGTTAATCAACCTCAAAATATTGAAATTACAGTCACAAGCTGCAGGTGTACGCCCTATATCTCGAATTATTTTGATAATCTCATCTTCTTTAAGAGAAGTCGGACTGGAGGCACCAGCATCGTGCAAAATCGTTTCTTTATGAATGGTTCCGTCAATATCGTTAGCACCAAAACTCAATGCAAGCTGCGCCACTGGAACAGTCAGCATAACCCAGTATGCTTTTATATTATTAAAATTATCCAACATAAGGCGTGAAATCGCCAAAGTCCTTAAGTCGTCCCACATTGATGTTTGACTGACTTCTTTGCCAAGCACAGTATTTTTAGGTAAAAATGGAAAACTTATAAATGTTTGAAATCCACCAGTTTCATCTTGTAAACTTCGTAATTTCATCAAATGATCAACACGTTCTTCAATTGTTTCAATATGCCCATATAACATACTAGCATTAGATTTAATACCTAAATTATGAGCGATACGTGCCACTTCAAGCCACTCATCGGCAGTTGCTTTTTTAGGGCAGAGTAAATTTCTTACACGATCAGAAAGGATTTCTGCTCCACCGCCAGCGATTGCCTGTAAGCCAGCATCTTTTAATTCAATAAGCACATCTTTGACAGATTTACCGGAAATCTTTGAAAAATGCGTTATCTCAACGCCGGTAAATCCTTTTAAATATAAATTTGGAAATGTTTTGTGTATTATTTTTAGAAAATCAACATACCGCTTAAAGTGCCATTTAGGGTGTAAACCGCTGACAATATGCAGACCAGACATATTCGGATCTTTCATTGCATCTTTTATAACATTTACTGCCTGTTTTATTGTCATTGCATATGCGCCCTTAACATTTTCATCACGTCCAAAAGCACAAAACTTGCATTGTGAAACACACATATTGGTTAGATTCAGATGACAATTTACATTATAATATACAATATCACCGCATTTTTTCTTGCGCACATAATCAGCTAATGCTCCGATCCACGATAATTCATTGCAAGAAAATAATTTGATACCGTCCTCTTTTGTCAGTCTTTCACCGTGCAAAACTTTTCGCTCAATATCTGTAAAAGTTCCGAACAAAAACGTCACCTCTTAAATTGTTTGTTATATTATAGCATTTAATGTCAATAAATAAAAGTACAAAAATCACTAATGATGATAAACATATAATGTTAATGTCAAATAAAAAATTGTTTCACGTGAAACAAAATCATCTTGCAGTAATATAAAAAATACAATTTATAAATATAAAAGCTCCATTCATATACAAATAATAGAAGTATAATAAATGGAGCTTTATGTTTTACATAATTAATTGGAGCTTGCGACACGTTTTGCAAAATAGTTCAGCAGCATAAAACCGCCGGCATAAGATGGTGCATTAACTCCGTCAACGACAATTTGATAAGCGTCAGCGTGTGGCGCAAGTGAGGCAAGCAATTTATTGGGATTGCCTGCTAAAGTTTCCATATCAATTCTGCGTTCATCGCTAATACCGTGAGTCATCTCAGCCGTGCCTTCTTTAAAGTAAGCCGGCAAATTATTAAAATGATCAATATTAGCTGCCATAACAGCGTGAGTAAACTCGTGTGCAAGTGTCCGATCAAGATAGCCAGCACGAATGTTGCCCTGATTATAATCACTCACACCGTTGACATTATCCTCTTTAAGATCATTATAATATTTCATATTAATTCGCAGAGTGAGTGAAACAGCTCGACCGGTTACGACATTGTAAGTGCTGCCGACCAGTGCAAGTGCAGAGGTGTTGTCATTTACAAATTCGACATTCATTTCACGAACACTTGCATTTGGATTGTCAAATCTGTAATCACTACCATAGGACTGCTCAATTAAATCAAGTGCATTCTTCGCCCACCAAGTATATAAACCGTTGATGATGTTTTGCTGTGTAACATTTTGAGCTGGTGGAACATTAATA
>JAFUTM010000195.1 GCA_017484235.1 Selenomonadaceae bacterium | reverse complement strand
TAAAAATGCAGTTCTTAAATTAGAAATAAAACTGCATTTTTTTATTGCCGTAGTATTGTTCTACTGCTGATGCTTTTTATTTGACAATGCATAATAAAGTAGAGTGCAGTATACGAAAGAAGTATAGTACTACAAATCGAAGCCGTCACCGTCTAAAATTTTAATTAATGCACCTTCAACCGTATCAATGTTGTACCTGCCCATTGCACGAATATCTGATTTAGCCGTGTTCATTGTTATAGGACAGCCAACCATAGATAAGATTTCACAGTCGTTATCGTTATCTCCAAACATTATACAATTCTGCGGGTCAACATTTAAATATTCCAGCAATTTTTTAAAGGCGGTAGATTTATTTACACCTTTGGGCATCATATCAAGCCATTCCGCACCGCCCGTTTGCACCGTACAGCGATCGCCAAAAAGATTTTTCCAATAGCCAACATTTTTTGTACCGCCTTTTTCGTAGGACGAAATTTTCATATATGTTTCCGGCGTCTCAAATATATTATCTACTTCAGTTACGTCGTTGCCGACAACATCTCTTATATGTTTAGCAAAAAATTTTTTGTCAGCTCTTACATAGCAGGTGTCTTTGCCAGAGATAAGTACTTCACAATTTGGAGTATCCTCAATGGCTTTGATTATATCGTGGGCAAGGTCGTTTTCCATAACAGCCTTAGCGATCACTTCATCATTAATGTAACCCAGACAACCATTCTCGCAGATGTAACCGATGCTGTCTTTCACAGGCTCAAACAATCGACGTAAATTTGCATATTGACGGCCGCTTGCCGCAACAAAAATTATACCCTTGTCTATTAATCGTTGAATCAATTCACAAGTTTCGGGCTGCAATTTTTGTGCTCCATTTAAAAGCAGTGTGCCGTCTAAGTCACTTGCAATTAAAGCCAATTTATGTGCCATACAATCACTCCAACTATTTATTATTAATCAATTTATCACAGGCGTCAATTACCATATCCGGTGTAACATTATTCAGACATTGCGGGTTAGGATAAGTTGGACATTCTTCAGTTTTAACGGAACAAGGGCAGCAGCTCTCTCTCGACGTAAGGGCAACCGCATTATCATTGATTGGGTGCCAGCGGTCTGGACTGGTGCAGCCGTAAACAGTTATCATTTTAATGCCGGTTGTTGCCGCAATGTGTGTGGCTCCGGTGTCTACTGTAATAAAGAGATCTGACCTTGTAAAAATTGCAGCAAGGTCAACCAGTGTCGTTTCACCGCAAAAATTTTCGACCGGCACTTTCGTTAAAGAATTTATTTGCGATATAACTTCATCAGCATAGCTTTTATCATTTGGTGCGCCGACTATGTAAAAGGCAGCGTCATATTTTTTGGCTAAGCTGTTGACGACTTCGGCAAAATATTCTTTCGACCAGGTTTTTAGTGGAAACGTACCCTTAACGCAAAGCGCAACTTTTAGTTGGTTTAGTTGAGTATCAGGCAGTCGGGCAAATAATTTATCCACATTCGAATTGTTAATATCCATAATACGTGCAAATACCGGTTTCTCGTGTCCGTCAATGCCGAAAAACTTGCGCACAATCGTCTGATAAGTTTCAGCCTGCAGAGTTTTATTTAAATCGTGGTCAATATTAATGACGTCGGTATAAAGCCACGTGACTTTACTCTTATTATCATCAAAGACTTTGCTCGGCCCAATGCGTTTAGGTATACCGGCAAGAAATGTTAAAAGCGCAGGCCGAAGTTTCCTGTCGAACGAAATGGACAAGTCAAATTGTCTGCGCTTTATTTCTTTAATCATAGTTTTCATTTTGGATATAGAGTTCTCTTTTGACTTGTAATCAAATATAATTACCTCATCGACGACCGGATTATTTTGCACGGCTTCAGCTACAACGCGCTTGACCAGCATAGTAATTTTTGTAGCTGGATAATTTTTTTTTATAAGAGCCAATGCACTCGTTGTGAGCACCACATCGCCCAGATTTACCATTGCATTGACCAAAATATTTTTGTACATTACAATTGTCCTCAAAATGATTTATGGTAATTGAAAGTTAATTTTTATCGGCAAAATGAATCAGAGCTTCAGAAAAATCCTGTACCAACTCAACCGTGCCGATGTATTCGCCAGTACTATCATAAACGGCAAGATACTTCACGCCGACGGGCTTGCCTTTAATTTGACGCCAGACTTCCATTCGATCACGCCTCTTAGCTTTAAAATCGGCAAGCATTTGTTTTATCATAGGCAGTAACTGTGGTGG
>JAFUTM010000194.1 GCA_017484235.1 Selenomonadaceae bacterium | reverse complement strand
TTATAATATGTAAACAATTATAAATATTGATTGAAAAATAAATATGAAGGTGATGTAACTATTATGATGTACAGTTTAAAGATGCGTGCCAGCCAATCTAAAAGTGGCAGCAGTCAGCATATATCTGGAGCGGAGAGAATTATTAATGAAAATGAGATAAATCTAAATGTGGAAGCCTTTATCAGTCGGGCAATGAATCATTCTAAAGGCCAGCCGGATTTTATAAATTTAAAGATCGAAGCCGTTACTCAAGATGAAATACAATATGTTGACGCCCTGCCGGTTAAGACGGTTGAAGTGCTGAACGCTGAGACTGGCCAAGAAATTATTCTCAAATATCTGGAGCAGATTGGAATAACGAACGGCAGCGCAATTATGAAAATGTTTAGTCAAACTTACAATATGCGCGGCGCAATGTTATTGGACGTTGATACTCTGGAGCGCCTTGAACCGAACCACGAGCGCGGTCTTCGTGCAACGTATATGGACGCTGTGCACAACTCTGCAAATAAAGTTGAAGATACTAAAAATCACTTTGCCGAAGCGATTGTCCTTGCCAGCAAAGTGATAAACGCGCCAAATATTATTGGTGAAATTTGTGTGTCCGATGATCCAAACTATGTGACCGGCTATGTCGCTGCGCTTTCGATTGGATATGTGCGGATAACTAAACTAAAAGATATGGGCAGTCCAGACGGCGGGCGTATTTTTCTATATCGCGGTGATCACGATAAAGTGAAAGACTGCATAAATTATTTGGAACACCAAAAAGTATTAGTCCGCAATGTTCCAAATAATCCTGCCACTCAAAATAAAAATGCTGCAACTAAAAATATCGTGACCAACTGCTCAATTGTCGATAAGAATAATTTTTTAATGGAGACAATAAACAATCTGAAACAAAACAATCTTTATCGTACAATGAATGTAATCGAGTCTGCGCAGGACTCACACGTTGCGATAGATGGTCACGATTTTATAATGATGGCGTCCAATAATTACTTGGGCTTAACTGCCGATTCGCGCATTAAAGTTGCGGCGATGGACGCGATTGAAAGATATGGCACCGGCAGCGGCGGCTCCAGACTTACAACCGGCAATTTTACTTTGCACAAAGAGTTGGAAGACGACCTGTCTAAATTTAAACATACTGAACGGGCAATACTTTTTAATACAGGTTATATGGCGAATGTTGGAACTATTTCTGCGCTTGGTCGGAGCGGTACAGTTATTTTTAGTGACGAACTAAACCACGCCAGCATTATCGACGGCTGCCGGCTTAGTCGTGCCCAAGTTGTTATATATCGCCACAACGATATGAAAGATTTAGAAAATAATATAAAAAAAATTGCGCCTTCAAATGGCTTGATAGTCACAGACGCAGTATTCAGTATGGACGGCGATATTGCTAACTTGCCGGCAATAATGGAATTGACCAAAAAATATAATTTACTGGTAATGGTCGACGAAGCCCATTCAACCGGCGTAATCGGCGGCACTGGTCACGGCATCGTTGAACATTTTGGATTGAAAAGCAATCCTGATGTATTAATGGGCACATTAAGTAAGTCGCTTGCCAGTGAGGGCGGCTATGTATGCGGTAGCCAGACGTTGATTGATTATTTGTGCAACAAGGCACGCAGTTTTATTTTTTCAACCAGTCTCGCGCCTGCCACGATCGCTGCTGCCAAAGCTGCACTAAATGTGCTGAACACTGAGCCGGAAAGAGTCAAACGTCTGCACTACAATATAGAATATTTTTGTAAACATCTGAATCATTATGGCATTAATACTAATACCGAATCAGCGATCGTTCCAATTATTATCGGTGAGGAAGAACGAGCCTTGAAGATTGCCTCTGAACTTTATAATAAGGGCATTTATATATCAGCGATCCGTTATCCAACGGTTGCTAAAGGTCAGGCTCGACTGCGTGCTGCTATTATGGCAACTCACACAGAAGATGATTTAAATACAGTTGCAGAAAAGATTAATCGTACTATTAAACCGTAAATGAGTGTCATAATTATGATTTTCAATCCTTATGATTATACAATTCTTTTCTAACTTGATTATAAATTAATAGAGTAAATATTGCCGTTCCACCTATTATGTTCCCAATGCCGGTTGGAATCAGAAATCTAAAAAAGTAATCTGAGAAATCTGCATCACCTGCCATAACTTCGTAAGCCATTTCACACGAACCGACAACAACGTGTGCAAAATCTCCAAGTGCAATAAAATAAATGAAGAACATAATCGTTAAAAATCGGAAATATTTTGTTTGAGGTGCTATCCATACAAGAGCTGCAATTATTATTCCGGCAGGAATACCACGAACTACGTTATCAATTGCCGGCAATCGCATTACGTGTGCAGCGATCTCGTGCAGTGCAGTCGCAGTGTTTGGTGATACAGCATATGGACTCGACAGAAACGCAGCAGCTATTGCTGTTCCGATAATGTTGAAAAAAAATACTATACTCCAAAGACGAAGTACTTTTAAGAATCTATGCCACGACCACGCACCGAGCAACGGTACCATTGTTGTAATTGGATTCTCCGTAAAAAGCTGCATACGTCCAAGTATTACAATAAGAAATCCTGAAGTATATCCAAGACTCGCTATCATCGGTTCAAATTGTGAATTTCCCATGTGCATGTGAAAAATTGCACGGAACAAGAATGAGAACGAAACAAAAATTCCTGCAGCTAATGCTGAAAAAGCCAGAGCAAGAAATGGACGACGTAATTCATCTTCGCCTTCTTGTCGAATAATATTAAAAATTATATGTGGTGCCATTGAAGCGTGTTCTTGTAATACTTGTTGCTCTTCCTCTGGAAGTTCTTTTATAAAATTATTATCTTGCAAAATAAAATATCTCCAAAAATCTTTTCAAAAAAACTCCGACAACACTTACTTCATCGGAGATTAAATTCACTTTTATGATACCTTCTTCTTGTCTTGTCAAGAAGAAGCAAGAACCGCGACACTTTTAGTAAAAGTGTCCAAAACAAGGCCTTCACGCGACGCCAAGATTCACTACGCCGCTTCAAACAGTTGGCGAGCCAAAACTCAGCGGCGGTTCAT
>JAFUTM010000193.1 GCA_017484235.1 Selenomonadaceae bacterium | reverse complement strand
GCCCAATGCATTGCAGTCAACCACTGACCTAAGAGAACGACCAATTAAGCGTTGAATTTCTTGTGATCTGCTATTCACTTTGCCAGGTCCGTCACGTGATACTCTTTGCATTGCTGAGCCTGGCAGCATTGAATATTCTGCTGTTACCCAGCCAGTTCCAGTGCCTTTGAGAAAAAATGGTACTCTGTCTTCAACTGTTGCTGTACATATTACTCTCGTATTACCAATTTCTATCAGCGCTGAACCTGCTGGATATTTTTGGTAATGCCGAATGATTTTAGTGTGTCTAATCTGATCATTTTTTCGTTTGTCTGGTCTTATCAATGAATAATCCTCCATTAAATTAATTATGTATTCATTTTACAATAAATTGTGATTTATATCAATAGATTAGTCGAAATTTACATTTATATGTGCTAAAATTTAAAAAATCTGTTATAATAAATAAATAAACATATTTTTACAGTTGGTTAAAAATTTTTAGCAAGTTTAAATACTCAGGAGGTGGACGGTTGAAAAAAAAGGCGGCAGTAATTTTTTATGATGACAATAATTTTAATGTCGTCATTAACTGAGGCAGATGAAATTGAAAAACTTGAAAATAAAAAAGCTGCTTATGAGGCTTTAGCTCAGCGTGCAATCCAAAAAGCTGACCTTATACAAGAACGAATCGACTCCATATCTGAATATAAACGTGTGCTTGACGAAGAAGCGGACGTAGCAATTGCTGAATTTAATGAAAGACAGGCGGCACTCGACGAAACGTTGAAGCGAATTGCCGATAATGAGAACACATTAAAATCTTTGCAGCAGGAATACAATCAGAAGCACGCCCAATTATCAAAACGAGTGCGAGATATTTACATACACGGTCAGATAAGTTATTTAGACTTGATATTTGGTTCAAAAGATTTTGATGATTTTTTAACTCGAATGGATTTATTGAGACGTTTAATTAAGCAGGACTGTGACCTTGTACAATCCATTTTGCAAAATCAAACTGACGTTAAGTCTATTATAAGTCAGCTTGAATCTGACAGAGCTGCTCAGACTGAACTTGTTGAAAAAGCCGAACGTGCTAAAGAAGTAAAGCTGTCTAAAGTCGAGAAACAACAGGAACTAATCAATAAAATGCAATCAGATAAGGAAATTTATAATCAACAATATGATGAATTGATGGCGGCTTCGCAACAAATAGCAGTGCTAATTTACCAAAGTAAATATAAATACACCGCTGCCGGTGCAGGTGGAATGGTCTGGCCAATTGCTGGCACGATAACGTCACAATTTGGCTGGAGGACGCATCCGATTTTCGGCGACAGAAGATTTCACAGCGGTATCGATATTGGCGGTGACTATGGAATGGAGATTCACGCGGCGAAAGCTGGAATTGTCACACACGCCGGCTGGATTAGCGGCTATGGAAACACTGTTATGATTGAGCACGGTGGCGGTATTGTAACTTTGTATGGGCACAATCAATCACTTGATGTCAATGTTGGTCAGCAGGTACTGCAAGGGCAGGTGATTGCTCATTGTGGTTCAACTGGTAATGCTACTGGACCGCACTGTCACTTTGAAGTTCGTTTAAATGGCGAACCAGTCAGTCCATACGAATATATAATGCAAAATTAATTAGGAATGAGGAATTATGAATTAGGAATTGAAAATATGTAGAATTAACAACTCGTTATATAAAATAAATAAAGTAACTCTATAGTTTGGAGTGATGATAAAAATATGAGAAAAAGTAAAATGTTCTTTTATATTGCGTTGACAGCATTTGTTTCCTCTGCCGTAACAATTGCTGGTATCTGCTTTTTGCTTGAACTTAATGTGGGAAGAGCTGCAAACTTAGCCAGATTATTCTGTGCAATTCATTTTGTCGAGGATCACTACGTTGATTCCGTTGATTATACTAAATTGATTGACGGCGCAATTGGCGGTATGGTGAAATCATTGGGCGATCCACATTCAATTTATCTTGAGCCGCGCCTCTATAATCAAATTAAATCTGACACCAGCGGCAGTTTTGGAGGCATTGGCGTATATATGGGCTTCAAAGACGGTGGTGTACAAATTATTTCAGTGATGCCCGATTCGCCAGGCGAAAAGGCTGGATTACAGGCCGGTGACTCCATTATGGCGGTTGACGGTACGCCAGTAAGCGAAATTCAACCAGACGAAGTTGCATTAAAAATTCGCGGTGAAGCTGATACAAATGTTGATTTATTGATTCACCGCGAAGGACAGGAAGATAAAACTTATACTTTGACACGAAGCGTTATAAATCTTAAAACGGTTGCTGCTAAAATGCTGGACGATAAAATTGGATATATCAGAATTTCTTCATTTAGTGAAAGGACTGGCGAAGAATTTAAAACCGCAATGGCTGACCTTGAAGCTCAAAATATGCGCGGCTTTATCTTAGATTTGCGTGAAAATCCTGGCGGCGTCATAACGAGCTGTGTTGAGGTAGCACAACAGATTGTGCCCAAAGGTCCAATTGTTTCTGTAATTCAGCGTGACGGTTCAAAAGAAGTATACAATTCTGAACTTGAGCAGACGAAATATCCAATTGTTGTACTTATGGATAAAAATAGTGCCAGCACTTCTGAACTTTTGGCCGGTGCATTGCAAGATACTAATGCGGCAACCATTGTTGGCACTAAATCCTATGGCAAAGGCTCAGTCCAAACGGTTATGCCTATGTTCCACGAGGACGGGCTTAAATTAACCATTGCTAAGTACTATACACCGAATAATCGAAGCATTGACGGCGTTGGTATTGAGCCTGATGTTGTCATTGAATCGAATAAGCCGCTTAATCGTTCATTGAATTTCATAAATAATGATATGTCCGATGATGTGCAGCTTGCCAAAGGAATCGAAATAATAAATGCCAAACTGCAATAGGCATATGATTTAGTTATCTTCATACGCACGCACACGAAGATTTAAATTTCTGCTTTCACAAATTTGACGGCATTTTTCAATTTCTTCTTCGCTGTTCACGTGATCAACAATTGTCAACACTACATTTGGAACATACGGCTTCATATGTTCAGCAAAGGTCAGCATTGCTTCATAAGATTCAATTCCATATTTGGCACGTGTTAGTTTTAAATATCTTTCTGCTGTTGATGCGTTTAAGCTGATTGAGGCCGTATCCAAAATATCTTTAAAATCAGCGGCAATGTTTCTGCAATTAGCAAGTTCACCAAGACCATTAGTATTTAATCGAGTCGGTATATTTGAATAATTTGATTTAACAAATTTTAACGTTGAGATCAACTCATTCATTCTAAGCGTCGGTTCACCGAAGCCGCAGACGACCACTTCTTTTATCAAATTCCACGGAGCTTTAACCAGTTCCGTTTTTATTTCGTCAATTGACGGCTCTTTCTCCAGCCACAGGGAAGACTCTCTTGCCATTTGTTTCTTTTGTCTCAGGCAAAACACGCAATCGCAGTTGCATTGATTAGTAATGTTGACATACAAATTCCTCATACTTGAATTGTCAACCTTTAAACTCTGATCAAAAGGCAGATACTTTCCGCCCTTATGTGTTGCATAAACTATCATTTAACTCACCTCATAATAATTATTTGACAATGTGTTTTAAGAATTACGCATTGTTTTTTTATTGTACAGGATTTTTGATGATTTTGTCGAATATTTTTTTTAATTAGTATTAATATTTTATAAAGAAAGGAGTTAGATGATAGTATGTTTGACAGAATAGACGCTGTAGAACAAATTTCCATATTGAAAGATTTATTTGCAGAATTGTGTTTATCACGCCGTCAATTAAAACCGATATTAACTGAAATACTGAGGGCTATTGATAATAATGTATTTGTTGATGCGGACTCGGAAGATGTGAAAAAACTACTTGAACAAATATTACTTCTGCAAGACAGATTATCAAAAACAGACTGCTTAAAACAAGCGGCTGCAACTAAAAAATTAGCCGTCGTAGATGAAGCTATAAACGAGCTGGATCGTAAACAAACTATTAAAAGTGTAAAAATCGTTCTTAATAGATTTAAAGATTTAGTTTGCAATTCCAATGATGAAAATGAATTGGACGCCGCCAAAAAACTCAAAAAGCAGGCACATAAACTTTTCTTAAAAGCCGAAAAAATGGATCCAGATTCGTTTGCAACTGAAGGCAAAAAATTTATAGATATTATCGAAGTGATTGAGAATCCAGATAAAATATCGTCTACTTCATTTTTGGAAATTCAGGATAATTTTTCCGATAATAAATTTTTAGTCTATACTATAATGAAACATTCTCTTCAATTTGCATCTGAGTCAGAATCAGATGTTGTAATAAATACAAATCCAACTATATCTGAAGAGGATACACCCATTGTAACACCTGCTAAACCGGCTAAACAGAACTTTAGAGAATCCATCGAAGCCAAAAAGTTTGACATAATTAAAAAAGTCATCAAAGAATATAAGGCTTCTGTTAATTCTGTCCTTCTCAATGAAGAGGATCTTACGATTGAAAAGAAAATTGTCAAAAAACGTCTTACGGTTAAATCATTGAATAATAAATTACACGAATTTGTTGATGGCAGTGAGTCCGTTCTGTTTCCGGTCTTGCGTACTTTTTATAAGTGCCGCATTTTCTCTACGGATTCCACTTTTGCTGAAGATCAGGAGTTTAAATCGCGTTCACTCGTACCTATAATAGTTGAAAAACTCTTCAATTGGTCAATTGCTGATAAAGTCCATTGGTTGAATATGACATTTTATTATCTCAATGATTCTGGTCAGGAACTATTGTCAAGGATACTCTCAATTAAAGATGTTAAATCTACAGTTAAAAGTTCAAATGATTCTGCCAAAAAACAAGTTGCCGTTTATTTGAGACGGTTTATTCTTTTCTCAACAATCTGGGCTTTGAAAATCAAGAAGAACCATAATAAACTTGATGGTGATACTAATCGTTTTTGGATTCGTTCAACAATAAATATGCCCAATGGCACAGCGCAGACTTTTTTTGTATTTTCAATAATGTTTTTTGATGAAAACTGGGTGCGTCATATCGACAGTTTTATTAAGGCCTTTCTTGATGAGCGAGAAGCCGGAAGCGACATAAAAGGTGTTATACTGGCAAGTTGTCTTTCGGAAGATTTGTTG
>JAFUTM010000192.1 GCA_017484235.1 Selenomonadaceae bacterium | reverse complement strand
GCTTCTCCTTTGGGCAGTGAATACACCAGAAATCTGCCGACTGATTCGGCACGACGACTCTATAACCGGCACGCTGCATTTCTTTACAGATTGACGTATCGTAAAGATGCCAGCCGTCGAATATATCTTCACGCCACCATATATCATACTGCGTCGCGATAAACAGGCCGTCAACGGATTCAACTTCCATATAATCGCCGTCTGGTTCATCACATTCTGAGTCGACGACACTTTCCGGCTCGCAGGCGTGCAGAACTCGTCCATAAGTCCTCATTCCGTCCCACCATACGCCCGTTTTCGGCAGATTGCGACAGCCGATCATTCCAACTGCGCCTATCGTTTCATCGGCGAATAATTTTAGCAGATCGCTTATAAGATTTTTATTGACGACAAGTGTATCTTGATGAAGATAAACTTTATAACGCGCATCGGTCTGCTTCATCGCTGCATTGTAGCCAGAAGTCATTGAGATTGCATTGCGGATTGGAATAAAATCAACCGTCATATCGGCCGGAATATTTATATGTTTAAGATATAATGTGCATTCGCTGTACCATTCTTCATCATTGACACAGGTTATAAATGCCACTTTATTTTTATTCATTAAAATCTCTCCAAAATTATATCTAATTTTATTTAAGATAACAAAAAAAACTACTGCCGTCAATGAAAAATGCATTTAATTGATTGATTTATGTAAAAAAGATGATAAAATATGAGTAATACCTCCTACTTTAATACGGAAGAAGGTGACATTATAATTGAAGCCACCATTATCAACTGAATTAGATACATTGCAAAAAAAATCAGTATCGTCCGCTATTCCGACGCTGCTGTTTATGTTATTTGATTACGTCGGCGTGGTGATAACTGAGCATATGGCATTTGCTCTTCGCAATGCAATGGACTTTTGGAATCACGCATACTATTATTACGCCGATGTTTATATTTATCTCTGGGTGCCGCTGCTGTTTTTGATTTTCCTCAGTCATTCCCGTTCGTATCGGCAGATGCAGCCGGTCACCGATATGATGAAGGATATATTTTTGTCTGTATTCTCAGGCTGGATTTCTTCCATTATGCTGATATATTTTATGAAGGCGAGCAACCAGACTTCACGACTGTTTATTATTTTATTTGGCATATTAGTATTGATAAATGTCTGCGTCATTCGTTATGCAGTGCTTAAGATAATGAAACGCCGACATATATTTTATGAGCCGGTGATAATAATTGGTGCGGGCTTGACTGCTGAACGTGTGCTTAAATTCTGGCAAGGTGACTTAGGCTATCGCTATGATATTTTAGGTTTCATTGATGACCACCCTGTATCGGAAACTCTGCCTCAACAGTTTCCGTTACTTGGCGGATTTAATGAGGCTTCTGATATTGTCAAACACATTAAGACAAAGACTGTTATCATTGCCGCGCCTGGAATCAGTCGGCAGCAGCTTCAGCAATTGATAAATAATATACAGCCTCACGTTAAAAATATTTCGTTTATTCCAGATTTGATCGGCACTCCTATGGCGGGCGTTGACGCTTCCATTCTATTTAGTGAAAAGATTTTGATGCTCAACATTCGCAATAATCTGTCACGTCCTTACAATAGGATTATAAAGCGCATCTTCGATTTAGTTTGTACAATTTTTGGAGGCATTTTAATTTCGCCAGTTCTATTGATAATTACTATAAGAGTTGCCATTGAGAATCGTGGCCATATAATTTTTACTCATTACCGCGTCGGAAAGAATGGCAGAGAGTTTCCTTGTTACAAGTTTCAGACGATGGTGCCGAATAATCAGGAACGACTTGAAAAATATCTTGACGAAAATCCAGATGCGCGGCGTGAGTGGGAAGATAGTTTTAAATTGACTAATGATCCGCGTGTGACAGAGTTTGGTGCATTTTTGAGGCGAACCAGTCTTGATGAGCTGCCGCAGCTCTGGAATGTAATTCGCGGTGATATGAGTCTTGTTGGCCCGCGTCCGATTGTTCAGGAAGAAGTTATTAAATATGGTGAAAACATTCGAGAATATTATATGGTGCTGCCTGGTATAACTGGTATGTGGCAGGTTAGCGGGCGCAGTGACACTACTTATCCTGAGCGTGTTGCGATGGACACCTGGTATGTACGCAATTGGTCTATTTGGATTGATCTCATGTATCTATTCAAGACCGTTAAGGCTGTTGTAACCGGCAAAGGAGCCTATTAATTATGAATTAGGAATGCTGAATGAGGAATAAAAATCGTCTCTCCTATTCATAATTCCTAATTCACAATTCCTCATTAGTTTTGTTTGGAGGTGGTGATTATGGCAGATGAGGATAATAAATCTTCATTGGAAAAATCGTTGCAGAAAATGATAAGTACGACAAATACATTTGACAACTTTCAAAAAATGATGAATACCACCAGATCATTTGACGCAGAACTTGAATATCAGAGGAAACAGGCACGCAAGGCTATTTCTGATGCTTTTACTAAGATGATAAATTTATCCTATGCTCTTGAGCACGAGAGTGAACGCGCTATCAAAAAGTCTTCTACTGTGCCAAAACAGTCAATTGATCCGTCAAATGTTGATCTCGTTGATAAATTTATAAGCAAACTGCCTGTAAAGTATCGTCATCTTCCGCGAGCCTTCAAACGTAATCCGCAACTCGTCATTAAGTATTTTTTAGGTATGATTCTTGGTAGAATCTTGGCGATTATCTTATACATTGTGGCGGCCTTCATTCCGGCTATACCTGTGCCTGAATCAGTTTCCGGCTGGATCGGCAAGCCGCTCAAAGCACTTGGCAGCGCCGTCGTCTCAGTGCGCGGATTCGCTGCCGACCCTTCTATGATAATAAACGTCATTACCAACATACCTACGGATATAAATAAATTGCTGCAAAAGATTGGTGAGTTCTTCCAATTCTACGGCAAACGAGCTTGGGCGTTCATCGTAAGGACGGTTCGTCACCCTAAGCTGGCGTATGAGGACTTAGTTAAATGGTCAAGACAAAATGTAAAGTTCTTAGTTAGGTTATGCCGCTCAGCAATGGCACTTACCTTCTCATTCATAATGATAAAACTGGCAATGATTTTTCTGCTGCCACTTTTTGGCGGTATCGCGATAACCATACTCGGCTTAAAAATATCAGTTCTGCTATTCGTCATTGTGAGAATGATATTTGACAAAATCGGCGAGTTCATTGGCACGAAAGTCTTTGCTAAGATTGCCATTATATATAAATTTTATAAGGCCATTCGCAATGCACTCGATTCTTGGAAATGAGGTAATTTAATGGAGAAACTGAAAAAATATATCTTTCCATTCGCAATGTTGATATTTGTAATTCTTCTTTCAATGGGTATCACTCATATCACTCAGCCGGAGAAACCGCCAGACGCGCCTATCATTGCCGGCTGGAAGCACGTTGCCTCTGACCGGATTGGCAACGAATACTATATAGATGCCGATTCCATTGTCAGAGACGAGGCGGCAGAGGGCGAACTCAGATTTAGTGCCAAATACCGTAAAGTTTACTCTGACAGAGGGCGTGAGGCTCTTGCTCAGGCTTATGCCGGCAGCGGTATAGATACCGCGCAGATGAACGACGTTGACTATGAGATTGACGTTATGCACTTCAGAGACATAGACGGCGAAAAGTTTGTTACCAGTACGGAGTCTACATTTTATAAATCTGACGACACGGAGATACCGGCTCTTAGAATGAGCGGAACCTTCGACGAGGGCGACTATATGCACGCCCTGCCTGGCAAGAGTGTCGGTGAGCTCCTCTACGATTACGCCTACACTCGCGTTAATAAAGATTAACTTTTTTTTATTATCAACCTCTTTGTTGAGATGTGCAAAGAGGTTGTTTTTATTTTCATTATATTTATATTAAAATTTCAAAAAACTATTGACAATATATGTATACCCATGAGAAAATTAAAAAAATAAATTTTAAGCTATTATTTGTTTCAATTGATGTTATTTTGTGACTATTAAAAGGAGTGACCGTTTTATGGCGATGACAATTTTGAATAACTCATCTGCGATGATGACGCTCGGTGAGTTAAACAAAAACATTACCAAGGTTGGAAAATCATTGAAAAAAATATCAACTGGGCAGAAGATTGTTGGAGCTTCTGACGATGCGTCGGCTTATGCAATCAGTGAACAAATGCGTGTGCAGATTCGTGCACTTGAACAGGACGTCCAAAATGTGCAAAATGGCTCGGCGATGCTCAAAACCGCAAATGGCGGCATTGAAAACATAATTGATGAGCTTCGCAATCTCAAAGAATTGGCACTGAACGCGGCAAATGATTCTAACACCGACGCTGACCGCGCAACGATTCAAAAGGAGTTCGATCAGAAGCGTGCAAACATTGACGATATTGCAACAACGACGAATTATAATGGTAAGACTCTGCTCGACGGCACGTATCAGAGAGCAAACTCTGAAATGATTGACAACATTTTAAGCTATATTTATGAAGAATACCAGTATGATACTACCGGCGTTAGAACTGTCATTAGAGGTGTTGGCGGCACTATTGATGATAGAGGAATTTATACTGACGGTATAACGGGTATGTTCAATTTAAGTACTGTCACCGCTCAGGGTAAAACCGCCCGAAATGTCGATTGGGTAAATGGCAGAGAAGTTTATGGCGATCCTTCAGATACACATTATAAGCAAACTGGTGGATTTAAAGCTTATGATTGGGTGACTTTGGATTTTTCCAATATTGCAAGACGAGATGGCGGTACGCTCAATGTACCTGCCGACTTGCACAAGCAAGGTTTTTCAGCATTTTGCAGTGATTATGATTGGTGTCCTACCTTTCACGGCTTTATGTTTGAT
>JAFUTM010000191.1 GCA_017484235.1 Selenomonadaceae bacterium | reverse complement strand
TGGTTTTACTGAGTTAAATGATCCGATTGATCAGAAAGCTCGCTTTGAAGAGCAGCTTAAACAGCGCGAGGCTGGCGACGAAGAAGCTCACGTTATGGACAACGACTTCATTCGTGCGCTTGAGTATGGTCTGCCGCCGACAGGTGGATTGGGCATTGGTGTTGACCGTCTTGTGATGATTTTAACTGATGCGGTTTCAATTCGTGATGTGCTCCTCTTCCCAACGATGAAAGTTATCAATGATTAGTTTGTGTTTGTGGTTCAGTTTAAGTTTTTAAGTTACATCTTCTTTTTGAGCGGGCAAAAAGAAGCAAAAACCCGCCTCACTAACTTCGCGTCACGCTCAGTAGCGTTCGGGTTAGGCCTCACATCACGTTCGGCCATTTTTTGATAACGAATATTTATAACGTTTGCGATTTTTGAAAAGCTATGATTATAAAATGTTCACAAATTTGAAATATAAATGAATATGATAATTAAAGCGTTAATTCCAATTTATTTAATCTGGGGCTTCAACTGGGTTATAATGAAGCTGGCCAACAATTATTTTGAGCCAATAACTTTTGTAACTTACCGATTCGTATCCGGTGCCCTTGTTTTGCTGCTTATAAGTTTCATATTTAAGCATTCTCTGCCTCAGCGGCGATTTATACCTTGGATTATAATTACTGGTGCCTTTCAAATTGCACTCAACAGTATAATCGTTCAAATGTGTATCCAGCCGCTTGGTGCCGGTTTTTCGGCAGTTTTGAATTACACGATGCCAATTTGGGTGGCAGTTTTAGCTCAGTTCTTTTTAAATGAGAAACTAACTCAAAAAAAGATTGTTGGAATTATCGTCAGTATAATTGGTTTGGCTATATTGATGAATATAGATATTACTGGCAATGTTAATTATATATTTATTGCACTTGCCGGCGCGTTCTCTTGGGCAGTCTCTAACATCATCTTTAAATTAAAACTCGCTGGCTGCGATATGATAGTTTACAATACCTGGCAAATGACGGTTGGCGCTATAATTTTGGTAATTGTGTCAATTTTAACTGGACAGGATATTGGAAACTGGACAGCAATTTCAGCTTTATATGTCGTATATAATGGCGTGTTGGCGTCGGCGCTGGCTTTCTTTCTGTGGAGTTATGTACTCTTGCATATGGAAGCCGGAAAAGCCTCAGTTGCTGTACTTGCCGTACCGGTCGTTGGTGTAATATGTGGAATAATTTTTCTCGGCGAGCCAATTACATTTTCCTCAGCAATCGGAATGATTATGATACTTACCGGTGTCGTGAGAGTCTTGAAATCTTAAAATTTATAAAATATAAGGAGAGTTGATAATGGAACACACAGCGTGGTCAATGCTGCCTCCAATAATTACAATTGTGCTGGCACTCTTGACCAAAGAAGTTTACATGTCACTGATTATCGGAATTTTTTGCGGTGCGTTGCTCTTCACAGGTGGCAACCTGCTCGAATCAATTTTAACAATGTTCACGATAATGGAAGAAAAAGTTGGCGGCAACGTAAACATTTTAGTATTTTTGGCAATTTTAGGTATCCTTGTCGCTGCTATTACTAAATCCGGCGCGACTAAAGCCTATGGTGAGTGGGCAGCCAGCGTTATCAACGGTAAAAGAAGCGCACTTGGTCTGACTGCACTCTTAGGCATAGTCATTTTTATTGATGATTATTTTAACTGCCTGACTGTCGGCACAGTTATGAGGCCTGTCACCGATAAATTTAAAATTGCACGCACTAAACTTGCATATGTCATTGACGCAACGGCGGCGCCAATTTGTATAATTGCACCGGTTTCGAGCTGGGCGGCTGCCGTCGGTTCCTCTCTTCCAGAGGGCAGCACAGTCGACGGCTTTACAATATTTTTACAAACTATTCCATATAACCTCTACGCCTGGCTGACGATGGCTTTTATGGTATTTATCATTTGGACTGGTCGCGACTTTGCAACGATGGGTGCCTCCGTCAAAGCAAACAATAAACAATTCTACATTCCGCCAGAATATAAAGATTCCGTTGACGAAGAGGCTAAAATCAGCGGCAACGGTCGGATTATTGATTTAATTCTGCCGTTAATTGTTTTGATTGGTTCCTGCGTTTATGGTATGTTATATACCGGTGGTATCCACGAAGGTAAATCCATTGCCGACGCATTTGCGGACTGCGATTCATCTAAAGCATTGGTCTTCGGCTCATTTGTTGCATTTGCCTTTACAGGTTTACTGTACTTGCCGCGCAAGGTCGTCAGCTTCGATGAATTTTGCGGCTGCTTCACTCAAGGATTTAAAGCAATGGTGCCAGCGATTTTCATTTTATGTTTAGCGTGGACACTTTCCGGTATTTGTAATGATAAATATCTTGATCTTGGCGGATATGTTGGCGCTGTCGTCAACGAACACACTTCTGTTATGATGTTCTTACCGGTTATATTCTTTTTGGTTGCAATCGGTCTTGCCTTTGCAACCGGCACAAGCTGGGGCACATTCGGAATTTTGATTCCAATTGCAATGGCGATTCTCGATGCCACAAATACCGAGCTTTATCCAATGCTGGTATTGTGTGTTGCGGCAATCCTTTCCGGTGCAGTTGGCGGTGATCACGCTTCGCCAATTTCCGACACGACAATTTTAGCCTCCGCCGGTGCTCAGTGCCACCACCTAGACCACGTTGGCACCCAAGTTCCATACGTTATCGTCGTTTCAATCTGCTGTATTATCGGCTACATCATTGACGGTTTTACTCAAAACGGCTGGGCTGGACTTGCCGCTGGGTTCGCCAGTCTTGCAGTTGCAATGTTCATCATCAGAGCTAAAGTTGAACCTGTTGATAAATAAGACATAAGCATATGTTAAAACCGTAGAGTTAATTAGTCAGCTCTACGGTTTTTTTATTCTGCTGATAAATCGAACTTAATGCAATAATAGACTTCATCAATAGGCGGCGCACCTTTTTTATCAATCCATATTTGCAGCCAGACGCTCGTTCTATCACTCGCACGAACTGAATAACTGTTTAATGGAATGATAAAATCAGCCGCCTTGCCAGCTTCAATAGGCAGCAGCGTCTGAATATAAATATTGCCGTGACCCCAGTTATCACTAAAACGGATTTTTATTTTAGGTTTCTGCCAAATTGTATTACTATTATTTATCACATTAAGTCTGACCGTCCATTTATCGTTAAAATAAATCTTCACATAATCAACACTGCCTTCCTCATCTTTTTTCCACGTCGACCACTCGCTTTTCGATATTTTAACTTCTGATCTCTCAAATTGATCATAAATTTCATCGTTTAAATATAGAGTCGTGTTGATTACATTTGACTTTTCTGCTGATGAATACGACAAATTAATCATTAGAATTGTTAGCATCAATGAGGCAATACACAATAAAATTTTTTTCACAATAACCACTCCAATTATTTTAAGAATCGCCTTTTGGAAGGAAGATAAAATTATAATGAGTGCTTGTGCCGCGAATTTCAGCACCACTGCCGGAAAAATTTAAATCTACAGATGTTTTGGACTGTCTGCCGATATATGGATTGCGAATGGTAAACTGATTGAGCGGCACACTAAAAATCATTTCCTGATGAGGCTGAATGGTACTTCCATTTAAAAGTTTTCGTTCAATTCTTCCATTGTCGTCGAATATTATTTCTAAATGTGGATTATTAAATGGTTCATCGGAATAATTGATAACTCTCACCTGCAGTATAAAATGATTCGGTATATTTAAACTGTTGTCGCTGTTCTGCCAGGTTTTCCAATCAGTCTCATTGACATAAGTAATCGTTCCAGCATTGTCTATATCATAATCAAAATTGTCAACCCAGCCGTTTAAGCGTTCGCCATTATCGTAGTATTCTACTTTAACATAATTTAAAGACTCAACTTTATTTGTACCAGTATTGTCCTCTCGGTGTGGTGACTGCTCAACAACGGAAGTTTGATTATTTATCATTGGCGATTCAACTTGAGGCAATTGCGGCATTTGATAAATATGTGTCGGCACCGAAGCTGAGTCAGACTGTGAGTTATTTGATATTGGAATATCTGCAAACTTAAATGTGTCACTCTGTGGAGACGGCAAAGATGTTGATTTGTCATTTTTATCATTAACGCTTAAAGATTCATTTGTCACTTCTATGGTAGCGGACTGATTAATAATAGAATCATTCTGATTTTGAGAAGGATAACAATAAATTACTGCGCTAATGATTAAAGCAGCAATTAAAAATCCAATTAATTTAAATGGTCTGCTTTTGCGCGGATTTATGACAGCGGCTTTAAGCTGCCGGACAGATTGATACCGTCTTTTAGCATCAATTTCAGTGCATTTTGACAATATATCAGATAAATAACCGTGATAATCACTACCCAAAAGTTCTATCATCGTAACGCCGAGTGAGTATATGTCACTGCGCCCGTCCGTCTGACCATAACCGAATTGCTCAGGTGCAGCATAACCTTTGGTGCCAAGATGATGAGTATCTTCATTTTGAGCTGCTTTAACAACACGTGCGGCATCAAAATCAATTAATCTAATTATATTGCCAGGCTGCAAAATTAGATTGGACGGTTTTATATCACGGTGAATGATACCTTCAGTGTGAAGAAGATCAAGTCCATCACAGAGCTGTATGATGATACTGCGTACTTCGTCCGGTGTCAGGTATTCTTTACGCCGCAGTCGGTCAAATAGATTGTCACCTTGAATATATTCTTCGACGACAGTCGTATCTTTATTGCCTTCTGTGCAGTATATTATATTCGGCAGCAAAGAATTATTCAGATTTTTAATCGCGCTGTAAGGCAAGCCAGTCATATGTATAATTTTAAATATAACAATCTGACCAGCTCTATCCGAAGCAAGCCACACTTCACTTTTATCAGTTTTCTTCAGTCGCCGGATTTTAGTAAATTCAAAATCAAGATACTTTTTAACATTTTCATTCATATGGTTGTATTTTTCACTCGTTTATGTTATTGTAATCACATATTTATAATAAACGAAAGTGGTTTAATATGTCAACAAAAGATACTGAACGTCTTGAAAATGAATTGAAGTCTGCATCAAACATTGAAGATTATTTTGATGATAATGAAGATAATCTCAAGCAATTTACATTTAAGAGTTACTTCGAACATTTAATATCAACTAAAAATTTAAACAAGACAGACGTAATTAAAAGGTCTGGTCTGGATCAGGTTTATGCTTACCATATTATTGCCGGACGAAAAAATAAACCGGCACGATCAAAAGTTATTGCGCTTGCTTTGGCGATGAAATTAACGCCTAAAGAAACGCAGCATCTTTTGCACTATGCCGGTACCGCTCAATTATATGTTCGTGATTCTTGGGACAGTGTTATTTATTTTGCTTTAGAAAATCATCTAACTGTTGATGAGACTGAGGAACTGCTAAACAATTTATCACAGCCGTCGTTGCTGACCTGATTTAATTAATACTCCGATGTCATCTGACTAATCTCAATAGCAGTAATCATATTATTCACAACAATCGACAAATACATAACTCGTATCACCTGGATAATAACTAGAGTCTGTTAGTAAACTCAATTTAATTTAATTCTAATTGCTGCCAATATTACAAAATTACAAAAGCACATCAATAATTTATCATATCTCGTTGCGATACGGCGATTATTCTTTATTTTATAGAAAAATCTC
>JAFUTM010000190.1 GCA_017484235.1 Selenomonadaceae bacterium | reverse complement strand
TTACCATTTGTTGTTGAATGACGAAAATAAAATAAAATTTGTTATTGGCGGCGGTGAGATTTATCAGCAGTTCCTACCATTTATCAATGAGGCTTACATAACATTTGTCAACGAATCGAAGTCGGCAGATACATTTTTGACCAATCTAAATGAGCGCGGCGATTTTATCTGTGATTCTTGCGATAAGCGCAGCGGCTTTGAGTTCCGTCATTATAAAAGACGCGCATAATAAAAAACATTTTATTTTACCGCTTTATGGCGAATGTAAGATAAAATGTTTTTTTGTTGAGTAAAATTAGATTACTCTTCTACAATATTATAAAGATGTTCGTCGCGCATAAACTTTGATAGTTTTTTAACGGCACTCATCACATCGCGATAATGTTCAGGCGTAAGAGACTGCGAACCGTCAGACAGTGCCTTTGCCGGATTCGGATGGACTTCCATCATCAAACCGTCAGCACCAGCCGCAATTGCCGCAAGTGCCATTGGTTTAACCATTCTCCATTTACCAGTGCCGTGACTTGGATCAACGATAATCGGCAGATGTGACAAATGCTTAATAGCCGCAACCGCGCTCATATCAAGTGTGTTTCGCGTGTAAGTCTCATACGTTCTGATGCCGCGCTCACAGAAGACAACATTTGGATTGCCTTCATTCATAATGTACTCAGCTGCGTTGAGCCACTCATCGAGCGTTGCTGCCAGTCCGCGTTTAAGTAATATAGGTTTGCCGCATTTGCCGACTTCTTTAAGTAAACCGAAATTTTGCATATTGCGTGCGCCAATCTGCAGCATATCGGAATAAGCCGCAACTTTTTCGATAGCTTCAACCGTCGTGACCTCAGTTACAATTTTAAGTCCGGTCTTGTCACGGGCTTCAGCTAAATACTTAAGACCTTCTTCTTCGAGACCTTGAAACGAATATGGCGAAGTTCTCGGCTTATATGCACCGCCGCGCAGGAACTGTGCGCCACCGGCTTTAATAATTTCAGCCGACTCTAAAAGCTGATCGCGTGATTCAACTGCACACGGTCCAGCCATAATTACAGGTTCATCACCGCCAATTTCAACGCCGCTGACATTTATTATACTTGACTGCGGATGAAATTCACGACTTGCTAATTTGTAACTCTTTGATATAGCAACGCTGTGTTCGACACCAGGCATTGCGTCAACAGGCACGGAGGCGAGCTTCGTCTTATCGCCGATAACGCCGACAATCTTCTGCTGTGAGCCCTCCATAACCTTTGCTTCCAGTCCAGCATTATGGATCACCTCTATAACATCGTTAATATTTTGTTGAGTTGCCTCTGGGTTCATTATAATGACCATAAAATAACAATCACTCCTAACGTGATTATAATTAAGGATTATTTAATAACCCTTAAACATATATTTTACATAGTTTAATCATATTGTCAATAAATTTGAAATGTATATTTTTGATAAAGTGATGCCGTTAATCTAAATAAAATAATCGTTTACGTTGCTTATTAATATCCAGCAGTATCTTTTTAGTAACTAAATATCCGAAAAGTGCGTACTTGATTTTTATTATTGTTGAGTTAAAATATATACATAAATTCGAGAAAGAAGTTGATATTGATGCTTAACGAAATTAACTGGCCACACGACTACCTACCTGGTACAACAGATAATTTTGCTTCTAATGAAATTATTGTCAAAGGTATCACTGCCAAAGATGTGTTTGATAATCTGATTGATACTTCGATTTGGGCAACTTATTATAACAATGTCGGCGATATTTATTTTTATAATAATGACGGTCCGAAACTAAAAGCAGATACGCGTTTTAAATTTTCAACATTCGGATTTCCGATTGAAGCACAGGTTGTTGAATTTGAATCACCATCTGACGGCAAACCTGGACGTCTGGCTTGGCACGGCTGGGCAGAAGGTGATGAGGAACACAGACTTGATGTAATCCACGCGTGGCTGCTGGAAGATTTATCCGAAAATCGCGTTCGCATTTTAACTCAAGAATCTCAAAAAGGCAAGCCGGCCAAAGATTTATTCAACACTGAGCCGGACACGATGAATCAGGGACACCAAGACTGGATTAAAGGTCTCGCTCGTACAGTATTGGCAAGTAAAAATAAGTAACAGATGAATCCTCCAAAATATAATTGTCCTGTTGACGCCGCATTGAGTGTGATAGGCGGCAAATATAAACTGATAATACTATATCACCTAAAAGATAAAACATTACGATTTAGTGAACTGAGACGTTTGTTGCCACAGGCGACACCTAAGATGTTGACTCAACAGCTTCGTGAGTTGGAATCCGACGGCATAATCCACCGCGAAATATATCCGATTGTTCCGCCAAAAACGGAATACTCACTGACCGAATTTGGCAAAACACTAACACCAGTCGTGACTGCTCTATGCGACTGGGGAAAGATATACATAAACAAAATCTCAAAATAATTTAAGCACTTGCTCCGCAGGTGTATTTTTTATAGAGTTCCGTTGAATTTCATAAATATCTTAAATTTATATACAAAAAATAAACCTCAATAAATGATATAATTATTTATAAAAATGTTTAATAATTTCCACAGATTGGATTTCACTATTTTTAATGCAAAAACCTAAAACTCATTTTCTGCCTATCAATTTAGCGTGATTATCTTTGATGTATTGAATAGCCTCAGCCTTTTCTTGATCGTTAGTAAAATCAGAAGTTATCATCTGACAGACCATTTTGAGATTCTTATCAATACCGTCAATGTGATCAATCAAAATGGCGTACATAAGCCAATCTTCATTGTCAAAGGCTTCTTGCAATTCTTGTAATTCGGAATTCATATCGTCATCGGCTGTATTGACTTCTGTTTTAGTTTCTAATTCTTCTTTTATGACGCTTTCTGTTTCTGCCGGAACTTCTAAATTGAGATACTTTCTGCCCTCATCGACCAACTTATCGTAAAGATTCATTGCTTCGGCGTTGTGAGTGGTGATAAAATCTTCAGCTTGTTTTTTATCCGTCTCTGAAGTCGCATTGTCCATCAAGATTTTACCCGATTCTTCAAGTTGCTTGGCGAGTGCCGAAGTCTGTTCGCCACCGATTGACATCGAAGTCGATTTGAGAGCGTGGACTAAGGTAGTATAGTCGTTCCAATTTTTGCCGTTAAATGCTTCTTGTATTTTAGCTTTCTTTTCATCTTTGAGTTTGCAGAACATTTCCAATACATTACGGTACATATCTTCCATTCCAGCACTATATTGTAGACCTAACTTTACATTTAGGAGGGAATAAGTTCCCTGTGGCGATTGCACTTGCTCAGGAACACGTGGCCTTTCAGTAATAGTAACGGTTTCTGCGCCTTCTTCAGGTGGTGCTTGCAACAAGTTTTTTGGTAGATACTCCATTAGCATCTTTTCAAGGGCAATTGCGTCAATCGGCTTGCTGAGATAGTCAGTAAAACCTTCTCGCAAGAACATTTCTTTAGCACCGGAAATTGCATTCGCGGTCAGTGCTATCATCGGCACTCCTTTAGATTTATTTCCTTCCATATCTTTGGCAAGTTTCAATGTCTCTATGCCGTCCAGGTTCGGCATCATTTGATCAAGGAATACCACATCATAACGATTTTCAGCCATTTTCTTTAGTGCCGACATTCCACTATCGGCAGTGTCAACTTGTATCTTTGTTGCTTTAAGGAGACTGGTCGCTACCAGCAGGTTCATCTCATTGTCATCGACAACGAGAATTTTGGCATTAGGTGCAACGAAACTGACTCTGTAAGTATCGGTCTTAGGTTTTTCCGATTTTATCTTTTCTTCAAATTTGCCAATTCCCTTCTTGTTCATAACCTTTTGAGGTATCAAAACAGTAAATGTAGAACCATCTCCATATACACTTTCAACTTCAATCGTACCGCGCATCAGTTTTACAAGTTTTGCAGTAATTGCGAGACCGAGACCGGTGCCCTCAATATTCTTGTTCTGCTTGGCATCAAATCGCTCAAAATCTTTAAAGAGTTTGGCTTTATCTTCTTCCCGTATACCGATGCCGCTATCTTTAACGCTAAATGAAAGCAGCAACTCTCCAAGTTGTCGTTTCACTCCTGTATCTTCGTCCAGTCCCAATTCCATATCAACACTAAACACTATACCGCCAACTTTGGTATACTTGACGGCATTGGTGAGGAAGTTCACAACGATTTGACGGATTCGTGTCGAATCGCCAAAAAGTTCATTAGGTATATTTTCGTTTACGCTCACCCTAAGGTCAAGATTCTTCTTTTCAGCACGGAACTTTATCATATTAATGAGGTTTCTAATAAGCTCATCAAGCTGATAGGTTTCTTCGACCAATTCCATTTTCTCTGATTCAAGTTTTGAAAAGTCTAAAATATCATTAATTAACGACAATAGTGATTGTGATGCTGCATAAGCATTATTTGCATATTTAATGATGACCGAATCCTTACACTCACGGAGTATCATTTCATTCATTCCAATGACCGCATTGATAGGCGTACGAATTTCGTGAGACATCTGCGCAAAGAATTGAGACTTTGCCTTTCCGGCCGCAACAGCATTGTCAATAGCTTCCTCAAGCTGACTATTGACAGAATCCTGCCAATCAAAGAGGCGATCAATGAAAAGATCAACAACAATAATACAAAGCAAAAAAATTAAAAATAGGATAATTCCTAGTAAGAAGTTGCTGCCATATATGGTCCACCAATCCGCCACTATTATATTAATATTGTTGGTTGTCGCATCTTTTTTGCTCAAACAAACTTTCCAGCTGCCATTATAATCATTTATAATAGTCGGTTTGCCGCTTAGATAGGATTCTAAGTATTCGGTGTCCTTGATGTTCAACGTATTGTATTCACTGTTAGGATGATTCTGAATAATACCTTTCTCATTGACAATGAATATATAACTATCTTTGTCTAAGGTGTTGGTGTTCAATCCATTATCATAAGTATCAACGACGTGATTCATTTTACTTTCGGCGAGTTCAAAAACCATACCATTATAAATAACAAGGCTGCCGATCATCAACACAATAAGGATAGCAACTATACCTTTACGGAGATTTCTATTGACTTTGGATTTCTTAAGAAGCTTTTCAGGTTGATATTCAGTATTACTTTTAACCTTATTGAAGGCTCTAATGTTGTCAATCATTTCATTTAGCTGCATGGCCGGCTCTTTGATTTGAGGGTCTTGAGTGGTGCTAATGATTTTGTTGAGTGTTGTTCGACTCTCCTGTAATAGTCCCTGTAGGAGATTATCCTTAATGTTGAGTTCTTGTTGATTTTTTATTT
>JAFUTM010000189.1 GCA_017484235.1 Selenomonadaceae bacterium | reverse complement strand
CTTTTTGTAATATTTTTCGATTCTTGAGCAAGTTCGAGTGTTACTTTTTGAGATGTTACGTTTTCAACATTTTCAATTTTAATGTTACCATTTGAAAATTCAATAAGCTGTTGCTTGGTGAAAAAATTATGTCCACCTTTGCTAATTTTAGCTGGAACGATGATGCCATTTTTAATCCAGCGATTAATGGTCATTTTAGTTACATGAAGAAATTCGGCAGCTTCACCAGTTCTATAAAAATCTTTTTGTTGCATGAAATCAATTCCTTAAGAAATTATTTTTTTGGTGCATTTTGGTAGAAATGTTCCATATCATCAGAGAGGCGACGGATACGTTCTTTAATGCGAAGTACATTAGGCGGAATATCGTTTAAAGGCATATTATCGTGAATAGAAGTAGTGCCAGCCTTTAGTGATGTTTCATAAAGCCAAGTCTTATACTTGAGAATGTCTAACGCATCTTGCAGTTCAGTGATTTTATTTTCTACGATTTCGCGTTGTTTCAAGATAATATTTAAGCGTTGAGGAATAGTGGAATCACCAGTTTCGGCAAATTTGATGAAATCATGAATTTGCTTGATAGTCATGCCGGCGCGTTTTAGTGAAGCAATCATAAATAACTTTTGAAAATCTGATTCTTTGAAAATACGGTTTCCATTTTGATCGCGTTCTACGAAATCCAAAAGACCAACTTTAGCGTAGAATCTAAGGGTATGAGGAGACATATCGAGACGTTTGGCAACTTCAGAGACAGTAAAGAACATAAAAATCACTCCTAAATATTATAAACTATATCTTGACTGATAGTATACTCTCAAGTATATGATAAAGTCAAGGAGTGGAAAAGAAATGTCAAGATTTTTTATAAAAAGACCAATATTTGCGATAGTAATATCGTTGATAATTGTAATAGTTGGCTTAATATCGGCAACACAATTACCAATAGCCCAATATCCACAAATTAATCCGCCAACTGTGAACTTTACTACTTCTTATATTGGTGCAAGTGCTCAAGTCGTCAATGAAACAGTTGCACAGATTATCGAGCAACAAGTCAATGGTACTCAAGGCATGGATTATATGAACTCAAATTCTGACGACACTGGTTCATATCGCTTGACTATTACTTTTGAAATTGGAACAGATAATGATATGGATGCAGTTAAAGTTCAAAATAACGTTGCGATTGCCAGCTCAAGTCTACCGTCCGAAGTTCAATTAAATGGCGTTACCACTAGAAAATCTTCAAATAATACGGCATTGATGATATTTCTATATTCGCCGAATGGATTATATGATCGAATATTTATGAAGAATTATGCTGACATTTATTTACTTGACAGAATAAAACGTGTCAATGGTGTTGGAGATGTAACGAGTTGGGGTTCTGAATATGCAATGAGAATCTGGCTTAATCCCGATAAGTTTGCCAATCTTAAATTGACAATAGATGATGTGATGACTGCAATTCGTCGCCAAAATGTACAGGCACCTGCCGGATTAATAGGTGCAAGACCTTCGCCGGACACACAGGAAAAACAATATACTGGAAAAGTTGAAGGCAGACTTAAAACTCCGGAAGAATTTGGAGAAATTGTCATAAAAGTTGATGAAAATGGAAATTTTGTAAGGCTTAAAGATGTTGCACGAATTGAAACCGGTCTTCGTTCAAATGATGTATTGTCTAAAGTGAACGGTTATGAAGGCGTTGGATTTAGTGTTCAGCTTACAAGTGATGCCAACACTATTGAAACAGTCGATGAGATTAATAAATTTATCAATGAATTACAGCCTAATTTGCCGCCAAATTTAGAATGTAAAGTAGTCGTCGATAATTCACAGTTCATTAGAGCATCAATTCGTGAAGTCATTTATACATTTATTGAAGCATTGATACTGGTAATTGTTATCATGTATTTGTTTCTACAAAGTTGGAGAGCTACCATAATACCGTTGCTGGCAGTACCGGTTTCATTAATTGGGACTTTCGCTGCATTTATCGTATTGAACTTTTCAATAAATACACTGACATTATTTGCAATGGTTTTGGCGATAGGATTAGTTGTTGACGATGCAATAGTAGTGATTGAAAACGTCGAACGACATATGGAACACGGATTATCATCAGTTGAAGCAGCGGAAAGAGCAATGGACGAAGTGCAAGGTCCTGTTGTAGCAATAGCTTTTATATTAGCTGCAGTATTTGTTCCAGTTGCATTCTTAGGTGGAATGACTGGTATATTATACAGACAATTTGCATTGACAATAACAATTTCAATGGCATTATCAGCTTTCACAGCGTTGAGTTTGACGCCAGCTCTTTGTGCAAAAATCCTCAAGCCAAAAAAAAAATTCTTCAAATGCGATATTCAATATTTTTAACAGTGGATTTGATTGGACAAAGAATACTTATATAAAAATCGTAGCCAAATCAATGCGTCAATCACGTTTGTCAATTATATTTATGATAATTGTCTGTGGATTTACTGCATTAATTTATCAAAAACTGCCTTCAACGTTCGTTCCAAATGAAGACAGAGGAATGTTTGTTGTATCGCTTAATTTACCGGAAGGCACGTCAAGTAATCATTCAAGAGTCAGTATTGACAAAATTGCAGATGAAGTTGCTAAACTTGATTGCGTTAATTATCTTGTAGCACATTCTGGAGATGACATACTTTCATCAAGTACAAAACCGAATGCGGCAGTAATGTTCGTACGATTAAAGAATTGGGATGAACGTAAAACTCCGGAAACACAAGTCGAATATTTAATAAATAAAGTCAGAAAAATCGGTCAAGAAGTTGCACCGGAAGCTCAAGTTCTTGTATTCAATCCGGCAGCATTACCCGGTCTTGGATTTTTTGGCGGCTGGACAATGCAGCTTCAAGATATGTCTGGACATACTGACACTGAACTTAATGAAATAACTAATCAAATACTTAAAGAAATGAATAAGCGTTCGGAATTACAAGGCGTTAGAACAACTTATCGAATTAATTCACCCATATACAATTTTAAGATTGATCGTGACAAGGTAAATAAACTTGGTGTGGATTTATCAGATGTTTTCACTGCTCTGCAAGTCAATTTTGGCGGCATGCAAGTCAATGATTTTAATCAATTCGGTCGTTCTTATAAAGTTATGTTGCAATCAGATATGATGTATAGAAGTGATGTTGAGGCAATAAAATTTATATTCGTAAAAAATTCTGTTGGTGAAATGATTCCATTAGATACATTGTTAAAACCGGAACTCAACACCGGCACATCAATAATTTCAAGATTTAATGCGTCTCGCAGTATTACAATTCAAGGAAGTGCAGGCGATGGATATAGTTCTGGTCAAGCTATTAAGACGGCTGAAGAAGTTGTTAGAGAAGTTGCACCTCTTGGATTTAACATTGAATGGTCCGGTCAAAGCCGCGAAGAGAAAAAATCATCAGATATGACTATGCAAATTTTAGTATTGTCAATAGTGTTCGTCTTCTTATGTTTGGCAGCGTTATATGAGAACTGGTCAGTACCATATGCCGTGTTGATGACCGTTCCGATTGGAATATTTGGAGCATTATTTTCAGAATATGTTTTAAATCTTCAAAACAGTGTGTATGTCCAAATTGGTATAATAATGATAATTGGACTTGCAGCGAAAAATGCAATATTAATTGTTGAGTTTGCGAAAGTAAGGGTAAACAAAAATATGCCTCCAGTTAAGGCAGCTATAGAAGCAGCAAGTTTAAGGCTTAGACCAATTTTGATGACGAGTTTTGCATTTATAATCGGTTGCCTTCCACTCGCTCTTGCGACTGGTGCTGGTGCTGTGGCTCGTAATGGTATGGGTGTAGCGGTTGTTGGTGGAATGCTTTTTACAACATCGCTTGGCATATTTTTAACACCAGTGTTTTTTGTGATGACAGAGTATATTTCAACTATTTTTAAACGTATAAAATCATAAAGTAAACTATATCAAAGAAAAATAATCTTTTTGTTCTTTTACAGGGATTTTGAGTGCATTCATTGCTTGTTCTGCTGTCATATTCATTGTTTCCATAATTGT
>JAFUTM010000188.1 GCA_017484235.1 Selenomonadaceae bacterium | reverse complement strand
TTCATTGTTGTCAAATTTTCTATATATTTTTATACGCTTTCTATAGGCATCAACATAATTTGGATTCAGTTCAATGGCTTTTGTAAAATCCGCCAGTGCTAATTCATAATCGTCATCAAGATAATATCTACTGCCACGAAAATAGTAAGCCACTGCATAATTCGGATCTATTTCTATCGCTCGCGACAAATCAGCAATTTCTTGCTGCCTGTTTTCTACATTTAGAGCACGCCAAAAATATGCCTCAGCACCATTCGGATTGATTTTTATTGCTTCGGTGTACAACCGCACTTTGTCAGCAGTATTATTTGAAAGTCCAGCTTCCCTCATTTTTTGACTATACAAAGCCATTTGTTTAACATTTGTGATTTCGTTTGTGACTCTTTGACGATCTTGCGCGGTTCTAATGTTTTGTAACTCTTTTTCAAGTTTCGCAATTTGTTGTCGTTGGCTGTCAATGATTCTTTGCATTGAAACAGTCTGATTTACCAGTTTTTGACGCTCTTCCTCACTGCGGTTAGCCCACTGCCTTATTCGAGCCGCAAATTGTGAAGTATCAACTTCAGCAGTAACTGTAACGCGATATTTTGTAAAGCCTTTAGCTGCACCGGTTAAAGGAATAACTTCGACATTATCACTTTTTACTCGGATTATATCGACAGTGAAGGCCTCGATTTCATCTCGTTCTGTTATACTGTTTTTGACTTCTGTCCGGCTGCTTATAAAAACTCCGGCTTGTTCGCAGACGTTTCGTTCAGCATACAATCTCGCATTTGTTTGTGCAAAATCCGGCGTGTCGCTGCCGTCCGTTATGTATTCTCCAACACCTGTATACGTCTGAATTTCAGCGTGGACAACAGATACAAAAACATTGACGAAAAACATTATCGACAACACAAAAGAAAATCTTTTCATAAAGTCACCTCCGAATCTAAATACATTAAAAAAATTTATCATATTATCTCATGGGTATATGCTGCTGTCAAGGGGTTTTTAAATTTTTGTAAAATAAAAAATCCGCCATTTTTCAGCGGATTCTATGATTTTTTGTATTTTTTTGATATTAACAAGTCTTAGCGGTCATAATATTTTTAAAAACATCACGATGGACGACGACCTGATCTATAAAGTCCATTAAATATTCGTCAAAAATATAATGTTGTTTGCAAAGATTGAACAGCCGTTTAATATTATCGTCACGGTCAATGTCATATTCAATGCGGTGCAAAATAGTCGAAAGCTCTTTACGAATTGCCGGCGTAAAAAATTGTTTTAAGGCCGCAACCTCCGCAGTCGACCGGCACGCTTTAACTATCCACGTTTTAACTTTAAGTTCGTCATTATAATTATCAAAGCCAAAATTAATCCAGTCGTTTATATCCGCGTCGATTATTTCGGTCGGCGCAAATGAAATTTCCTTAAACAGAGCATCGTTTAAAATGCGGACGACTTCGGTCTTAGCGTAAATCCGGCGTTCACGAACTGGAAAATATCCTTGCCGCAAACTTTCCAGCACATTTATAAATCGTACGTTTTCAAATTCCGTAACTAAAAAGCCGGTATCTTTGAGTCGACGATTGACATTAAATAACGTTTGATAAGGTTCATAAACAAACGTTAAGACATCTTCGGCAACTATAATGTCAAAGGTGTTTTCGTCAAACGGAAAGTCGCACTTTTTAAAATCACTGAATACCCAATCCAGTTCAAGCTCGTCAAACTCTAATGCATTTGTACGATATTGAGTTAAAACAGAGATATGGGCGGACGGCAAAAGCTGTCGCAATTCTCTCAAATATGAAAGACTTTCTATGACAAGGACGCGGATGCTGCCAACGTTAGGCGACACAAATTTCAGCAGTCCGCGCCTGTCAACTAATTCATCAGATTCATTCATCATAGTTGTCTATTATTTTTCTCTTTTAACATTGTCGCCGTAAATTGTTTTAAATTCATCGTGCATTGAAATTGTATTCCAGCCGCGATTTTGGGCGAAAATTTTATCCTTCTTCGCACGATCGAGGTTGCCGAGTTCGCGTTCGGTGTCGTCACACAGGACGTAAAATACTTCGGAGCGGTATTTATTATTTTGCAAAGTAAATTCTAACATACCGCTGTCGCCCATAGAATTGCCAAATGCTAAAACTGGCTTTTTGCCAATCTGATTAAAAATGGAATAGATTTTGACGGTCTTGGCATTATCAATTAGCGGTCTGCCGGAGATAACAATTTTTTCGCTGTGACGATCATAAAAATGATTGCCAGGTTTGTCATTGCCCATTCCTGTTGAAGTGTATGAAAAATCTGAACCGAGTATTCTGTCGTATTGAATCGGAACAATGCCGTTGAGCAGTTCGCGAGTCGTATCGACGCCGCAAGCCGAATCAATATAAACATTGAATCCGTTGTTGCTAAGATACGAAATAATCTCAATCATCGGCAGGTAAAATGCCTCACCACGTTTTAGATTAGTTAATCCAATCTCGTTCGTGTCCATGAATTTTCTGACATAAGCTCTGTATTCTTCCGGCGTCATACCTTCATAAACTTTTGTCAAGCCCTCTAAATACAATCTGCTTTCCGCTGGAGTGAGTGGTTGTTTATTGAGGACTTTAGGCTGGATTTTTTTCGCGAGATTGAGCATTTTTTTTGAGGGCTGATAGGAGTCGTCCTCAAGTACGCGGTAAAGGAACATAGCTTCTTGAAAGTAAATCGGAGCGGTTTCACAGTAAAAAGTACCGTCCATATCAAACGTGGCGATTCTGTCCTCCGGCGGAATATAATTTGCACTGTTTGGATTAGTCACATCTTCCACGAAATCGATAATTTTTTTCAATGTCGGTGAATCTTCATTCCAATACCTAAAATCTGCCGCCGTTCTAACTTGAATCGCAGCAATCTCTTCACGTGTAGCCGCCTGCACTCCAAATGTCACGCT
>JAFUTM010000187.1 GCA_017484235.1 Selenomonadaceae bacterium | reverse complement strand
CCCGATGTGTATTTCAAGAGGATTTTTGATGTCCACTTCATAAACGGAAAAGTTAGACCAGTTCGGCAGTGCAAATTCAGCCAGCGCATAATGTCTCTTTTCGCGAAATTCCATATCTTTGGGCAATATTAAAAAGCGTGTACTGTTCTTTAACTGACCACTGAGAATGAGCTTATTATCACGACCGAAAGGCATAAATCCATTTGCCATTCCAATATAACTCCAGCACTTTATTTTAGACTCGTTAATCCAAAGGGCAATCTCATAATCAGCGGCAGCGTCTAAGGTGACTTCCGCTTCTTCCGCAAATGTCAGTTCATTCTGACTGCATAGATCAGCATTATGAATTTTATCCTGTCCGCCGGCCGAGATTATCCAGCGAACAGAAGGATTATCACTCTTTTTAAGAATTACCTGTGGAAAATGGCAGTAAACACCGCGCCCATAAGGCTCAATGGCAATATAAGGCTGAATATTCCACGAATCCTCAAACAGATTGTCTATTGGCGTCTTAATTGCCTGATTATTCCATTCGTCCAGCGCGGACTGCATACGAATAAAATTGCCATTGTCAGAATCAGTCGCATCGTCAGTCTCAGCGAGATTGTCGCCTAATCTGCGGCGTATTATTTGTATAAAGTTATAAGCTCTGTCCTTTGGAATATTATTTAAATACTTAAGAATAATGATATTCGCCGCTCTATTTTTGAGATAAAGCAACAATTCTTCAACAGACAACTCAAAATAGGCTGTATCTTCAACCGTAGGATAGAGTATGTTAAACAAATTATCCAAACACGCAGTCGGAATACCGGAGTAAAAAATAATCCTGCTGGACAGAATATTTTCAGTTAAAAGGCTAGTACTATTTTTATTAAAATTCTTATTGAGATTGTATTTATCAACAATATATTCAAATACCTTATCTATAGCCGCACGTGAATCATCGTCCATTGCGCCAATATTTTTCTCAACACAAGACCAGTAATCGACAGCAGGATTAAATTCGTAAACTGCACAGAAGCACAAAAACACTGAAAATGCTTCACGATACTTATTGAGAATCATCTTTTTGCCGTTGAGATTTAAATACATAAGTTTAACATATGTTTTGAGGTGCAGGAAGTCGTCACGATCCAGAGGAATGTCACCGATAAAATCATATGTCATCAAGGCACTGGACAATTTTTTATTAATTTGAGGCATCAGATCAATCTTTGAAAAAAACTTCATCAAACAACCACCAATTTTAATGAGGAATTGTGAATTAGAAATGAGGAATTAATTAATGCGTAATTCATAATTCATAATTCGCAATTGACTCAATTCCTAATTCAACATTCATAATTCCTCATTAGTAATGTAAGAGGACGTCGCCGGAATAGAGATCTAAAATCTCAATTTTATCATCAGTAATGACGGCAATAGTCGGCTTCTTATCCTTGCGGTTCGGCAGAGCTGGTGAGCCTGGATTTAAAAGAATGGCATTGCCGTGTTTTTCCAAAATGTTGTTGTGTATATGACCAGTGATAAAAATATCAGCGCTGAGATTATTGGCCTGATCCGCAATCTCATTAATCATCTTTTGCCAGTTTGGATTTTCCGGATCGTTGCAATAGGTGAACTGCGTGCCGTGAGTTAAGATAATACGCTTGCCCATTGCATAAATATAGGCATAAGGTGCCTGAATCGGCAGTTTAATCACGTTCTGGTCAACGTCGCTGTCGCAATTGCCTCTGGCGATAACAATCGGTATCTTTGAGTTGTTGATTTTTCGAGCCAGACCGGCCGGATTGTAGTCCTCCAGCATAGGATTGCGTGGTCCGTGATACAAAACATCGCCGGCGTGCAAAATCAAATCTGCGTTGTAAAAGAATTTGTCGCAAGCCTTTTGAAAGCGCATCTCGTGCCCGTGTGTGTCACTGATTACTCCAATTTTCATATCGTCGAGTCTCTCCTTTATATTTTACAAATACAT
>JAFUTM010000186.1 GCA_017484235.1 Selenomonadaceae bacterium | reverse complement strand
CAAGAATTAAGAAACGTCCAAATTCTTTTGACTCAAATATATCTATGCGTTGAAATTCGCTCGTCTCACTGAATAACTGCTTATCAACTTTTATAGACAGCTTAACATTAGGTGTGTGCTGTTCTGAAAACCATAGTTCCACAGATTATGTCTCCTTTGTTTATATTCATTGTAATTTTATCACTCATTAAGTCAGCCGTCAATGTTAAAAAGATGTATTCTCAGCCATCTTCGCGAAGATACATCTTTTTTTTGTGATGATAATATGTTAAAATAATTTACAATTGATAATTAAGTTGTGTCGCTGTGACTGCGACGGAATAGGAGCTTTAGATGAAAAGAGTAACCGTAATTGGAATTGGACCCGGCAATTTGCTTGATATGACGGAACGTGCTAAGGAGGCAATTGAATCCGCGCAGGTTATCGTTGGTTATAATACTTACATTAAATTGATTGAGCCGTTAATTGGCGGCAAAGAAGTCATCGGCACCGGTATGATGCAGGAGCTTGATAGGTGTAAAGCTGCTGTTGAGGCTGCCTCAAGTAAAAATGTCGTTGTCGTCTCCAGCGGTGATTCTGGCGTTTATGGTATGGCTGGTCTCGTGCTAGAGTTAATTTTGAATTTGCCTAAAGATGAGCGCCCAGAATTTGAAGTGATTGCTGGAGTGAGCGCAGTCAACGCTGCCGCTGCCGTTTTAGGTGCACCGCTGATGCACGACTTTGCCGTTATAAGTCTCAGCGATTTACTTACATCGTGGAAATTAATTAAACAGCGTGTCGAGTGCGCGGCGCAGGCTGATTTTGTAATTGCGTTGTATAATCCTAAAAGTCATAAACGAATTACAAATATTGAAGAAGTGCAGCAGATTATATTAAAATATCGCAATAAAAATACACCGGTTGGAATTGTTACCGGTGCAAGCCGCAGCAACGAGTCTAAGATTATTTCAACACTTGAGAAATTTACCGCCGAAGAGATTAATATGTTTTCGCTCGTAATCATCGGCAATTCCACTACTTATGTCAAAGAAGGCTATATGATTACGCCGCGCGGCTATAACATTGGTAAGGACTGATTTTTATTGTTACAACAAGCTTTAATATTTACAAGTTTTGGTTCGGCTGATCCAGTTGTGCGTGCTAAGACTATTGACGCAACTGCCGCTCAAATTCAGACAGTGTTCCAAAATTTAAGAGTCGTTCAAGCTTACACTTCAAATTTTATCAGACGCAAATTGAATACTCAAGACACGAATGTTTTATCTATCGCTGAACAGATTGATTCGCTACGAAAGGACGGCTTTAAAAAAATTATAATTCTGCCGTCACATCTCACTGCTGGCGAAGAGTTTGACAATAAAATTAAAATTTTTGATGCTGAAGATGTTGATGTAATAAGCCCTCTTTTTACGCCCGACTGTAATACTGAATTTGATAAGCATATATTTAACGTTATAGTTGAATGTTTTTCAATTTTTAATGATGAGGAGCTGGTCTTAATTGGTCACGGCTCACCACATCGCCACAATCCAGTTTATGAAAATCTTCAAAAATTGGCTGATTCACAAAATTTACGAGTCCATATCGGCGTTATTGAACCGACAGACACTCCGAATTTTAATGACGTTGTTAATCGTCTGCAGCGTCGATCCGTTAAAAACATTTTGATTGCTCCAATGCTTTTCAGTGGCGGCAACCATATTAGTATGGACATTGCCGGTGATGATAATAGCTCGTGGAAATCACGCCTGATACGTGCTGACTTTAACGTCAGAATTTGCACTGAAGGGCTAGGCACCTTCAAAATATTTCGGAGTCTTTATATTGAAAAGTTAATGGACTATCTTATTATTTAAGATGAAAGTCGTGAATTAATCCTTTCTTCCGAGTGCGATACTTTGAGGCACAACTGCAGTTCTATCGTATGCAGCGAAAGCGTGTTCAACCAGCATCTTGTCCGGCTTAGATGTGAAGGCACTCACTATTGGTACAATTATAAGGCCTGCTAACATAGCGATTGCACCGGCATTAATCGGAGACTGCATAATAACTGGAAATGCCGGCCGAATGAGCATATTTGCGGTCATTAGTACGCTGCTGAATATGAAACATACCCAGCAAGCCGCAGTCGTGACTTTTTTTGAGTAAAGTGAATACATAAACGGTGCTAAGAATGAACCTGCCATTGCGCCCCAAGAGATGCCCATTAGCTGAGCAATGAAATTGACGGAACTCTTGTATTGTATAAGAGCCAGCACCGCAGAGATAGCTATAAATACAACTATTAAGATGCGCATTAAAAATACTTGTTTTGCATCACTCATATTTTTTATAAGATTGTCTTTTATTAAGTCGATTGTAAGCGTCGAGCTTGAAGCAATAACCAGTGATGAAAGTGTCGACATTGATGCCGACAAAACTAAAATTACTATCAGTGCAATCATCGCATCTGATAAACCAGACAACATTGTCGGAATAATCGAGTCGAAACCATTCGCCTTAATATCAATCTGATCTGAGAATAAACGACCGAATCCGCCGAGAAAATAACAGCCGCCCGCGACGACAAAAGCAAACATTGTTGAGATGATAGTGCCTTTTTGTATTGCCTGTTCATTTTTAATTGCGTAAAACTTTTGCACCATCTGAGGCAAGCCCCAAGTTCCAAGCGAAGTGAGAATTACAACGAACAGAAGATTTAATGGATCCGGTCCGAAGAATGAGGCAAAAATACCAGGCGTTGTTGTTACCGTCTCATCAGTAATGCGTGCCAAGCCGTCCAGCGAAGCCATAAAGCCGCCTTTGGACTCCAGAACCGCCGCGATAACAGCAGATATACCAATTAACATAATTATTCCTTGAATGAAGTCATTGATTGCGGTTGCCATATAGCCGCCGGCAATGACGTAGATTGCCGTAAGTACCGCCATAACCATAACGCAGACGGAATAGTCAATGTCAAATGCCATTCCGAACAATCGAGACAGACCGTTATAAAGTGAGGCAGTATATGGAATCATAAAAATAAAAATTATTATGGAAGCGCCAATCTTTAAAGCTGATGAACCGAATCGCTTGCCGAAAAACTGTGGCATCGTTGCCGAATCAAGATGCTGACTCATAATTCTGGTTCTGCGTCCTAAAATAAACCACGCCATAAGCGATCCGATTAATGCATTGCCTATGCCTGCCCAAGTTGCAGCAATACCGTAACGCCAGCCGAACTGTCCAGCATAGCCGACAAACACAACTGCTGAGAAATAACTTGTACCATAAGCAAAAGCCGTCAGCCAAGGTCCAACACTTCTGCCGCCTAAAACGAATCCGTCAACGTCGGTTGCGTGCTTGCGGCAGTATAATCCAATACCGATCAAGACGGCGAAATACAAGATTAAAATTATAGACTTCACGATTATTATATCCTCCATTAAACAATTCATTAAAATATATATTGTAAAATTAACGGCAATTATTATATCAGACAAATAAAAATAAATCAAATGTATATGTTAAAAATTAATAGAACGTGATGGACAATTATTAATGCGTAATTCGTAATGCCTAATTAAAAAATCGGGAATTGATAATTAAAAATCCGCGAGCTGGACGCGAGCGGTCTCCGAGCGCTAAGTCACGTGATGTGACTTTAGCGAGGCGGCTTTCTGCTTCTCTTTGGCCGCACAAAGAGAAGTTGTAACTAAAAAAACTTAAATTAAACTCACATTTTAATAAATTGACAACAAACTTACCTGAGTTTATAAATAAAAATACTAATCAAAAGTAAAATCGAACCGCCAACATAAAATACATAGCTCATTCCAAAATAAGACGCAATTACACCGCCAACTAGTGGACTGGCAATGCAGCCAACTTGTTGTGAGGCAAACAATAATCCAAAGATACGCCCTTTACAATCCGGTGGCGTGATTTTTGCAAGTATCGCGTGAATGGACGGCTGAATTGCCGAAAAGAATAAACCAACTGCAAATTGCATTGAGGCGAAAAATATAATATTATGCCCTATACCCTGACATATAATTAAACAGCCAGCACCAATCATACTATAGCACATCTGACGGTAAAAACCACGACTCTGACCGAATTTTCCCCAAAGTGGTGCTGAGATTGCTCCGGCAACGCCTCCAAGTGAGAATACTATACCAGAAATTAAAACGAGATTGTCGAGATGACCGGCAAGTTCTGTTATGTAAGTTGTAACAATCGGCATTATAATTAAATTAACCATTTGCACCAGTGTACCGATGACCAACATATTTCGCACTTCCGGCACTTTCCAAGGATTAAAAGCTGCTTTATTCTCAACCTCATTTAAATTTATAATAGAGCCAGGCGGTTCTTTAATCAAAAATATAAACATTAAACAGTTGATAAAAAGCGCAGCGGCAGCAATAAAAAATGAAGTTCGCATACCAAAAAATTCTGCCAACACTCCGCCAAACAATGGTCCAATCACGCCGCCAGCAGTGAGCACTCCCTGCATCATTCCAAGACAGAAGCCCAATTTATTTGGCGGTGCAACGAGCGTCATTATCGCTAAATCCATTGGCCACAGACCAGAGGCAAAGCCTTGAAATGCACGCATTAAAACCAACTCAAAAGGTGTTTGAACTATACCGCCTAAAAAGTAACTGATTGACAGCATTAAGCTTGCACGTATAGCCATCAACCGTTTGCCTTTCGTGTCAGCTAATTTTCCCCAAATTGGTGCCATTATTGCTGAAACCACAAACGACGCTGAGAACACCAGCCCAGACCATAAATGTACAGAATCTTCTCCGACGCCAAGTTCTTCGGTCAGATACATTGGCAAAAACGGCACTATCATTGTATAACTTGACGACATAAAAAGTATATTGCAAGTTAAAATTGCGAGTACAAATTTCCAGTTCAATGTAAAAACACCATCTCATTTTAAATCTTCGGCAGTGGAAATCACAGCCGCCTTAAAAAATACATCAATTATGATTTTGCGTTTATTTATTTTATCATAATTTTTGATATTTGAAATTAAAATTGACAGATTTAAAATTCAATGTTAAAATAAAAACAACGCGGTTGTAGCTCAGTTGGATAGAGCAACTGCCTCCTAAGCAGTAGGTCGCGCGTTCGAATCGCGCCAATCGCACCATTTTCTTATTATCGCAAATAAAAATCTCCGCTGTGAACGGAGTTTAAATATGAAATGTATGAGCAATGCAATTCTACGAGGATTCGTAGAAAAATATCCTTATAGAATCTGGCAGTTTGTCAGGTTCTATTAGTTTATTCAAATGTTATAATAAAAAAACCTCACTGCGACAATGAGGCGATAAAATAATATTAACGACAATATCTAATAAAATAGTCATTAAAAAATCTCCATCCCCATCACTCGCAGGTCAAACGGCGATTGTCAATCAGGCAATTCTCCTGGCTCCAGGTCATAGTTATCTGCGCCTTCTCAGAATTTTAATAAATTCCAATGACATAATTGCAGAATCACTCGCTGATACAGTGGCGGGACCGCGTTGGCATTCAACCAACTTCCTTATTGAGTCTTACGACACCTGATCCAATCAATATTCAATTTTAAACATTAATATTTTAATATAAACGACAACTATTGTCAAGTAAATTTTAATCATTATCCACCCGCCCGCCCTTAAATGATTATTAGAGTCTGTTGGTAAACTCATTTTAATTTAATTCTGATAGCAGCAAGCACTACAAAATTCCAAAAACTATCAATAGCTCCATATGCCATATCTGCAATACCGTCCTTATCGGTAAGGTAAGGTCAAAAGTTTTCTTGCCGCTCTTACTTAATTGCCAGTCGCCTTCTTCTTTGGTAAGAGATGTTTTATAACTTTGCCGTGAACTCTCTTTTAGTAAAGATATTTTATCAAAAAGTGAGGGTTCACGGTTTATTTTTTTTATAGTTTACCAACACGCCCTAAATAAAATACTCAGATAATCAATTATTTAAAGATGATGATGTTAGACCTATAGCTGAAGCAGAAAGTGCATTAAAATCTATAATACAAGCATCAATAGCGTCAGGTGAGAAAATGATATTCGTCGAAGTTTTTGAATACTGATGTATATAATACTGAAATATTATTTGCTCATCATATCCAAAAACTCATTGAATAAGTACAAATTATCGTCCGGTCCAGGCGACGCCTCTGGGTGATATTGCACTGAATAAATTGGAAGTTTCTTATGACGCAGACCTTCAATTGTACCGTCATTTACTGAAATGTATGTGACTTCAACCGGCAGTTTTTTGAGTGATTTCTCGTTGACGGCATATCCGTGATTCTGCGACGAAATATAAACACGATCCGTTTGTAGATTTTTAACCGGCTGATTAGAACCGCGATGTCCGAATTTTAATTTGTAAGTGTCCGCACCTAATGCCAATGCAATTAATTGATGACCAAGACAGATGCCAAACATCGGCTTTTTGCCAATCAGCTTTTTCACTTCGTCAATGATATCCGGTACATCTTTAGGATCGCCAGGTCCATTTGACAAAAAGATGCCGTCTGGATTCATTGCCAAAATATCCTCAGCCGGAGT
>JAFUTM010000185.1 GCA_017484235.1 Selenomonadaceae bacterium | reverse complement strand
TGAAGATGATAAAATTATCGCTATAAGAAGTTAATTTAATTGGAAATAAATTTTTATGAACGATAAAGTTATTATTGGACGACTGGGCGCAGCACGAGGTTTAAATGGTGAGATTAAAATTTCTCCGCTGACTGATTTTGAAAATCGCTTCGACAATTTAACAGAAGTGGAAGTTGACGGCAAAAATTTAAAAATAAATTATGTCAAATACATTGGTAACAATCTCGTAGTTAATTTTGAAAATATTAATAATCGTGAAGAGGCTCAAAAATTAACTGGCAAGTTATTAAAAGTAGACAAAAAAAATGCTGCTCCTCTTGCTGAGGGCGAGTTTTATACATTTGATTTAATTGGTATTCAAGTTTTTGATACTGATGAAAATAAACTTGGCAAAATCACTAATGTTTTAAAGACTGGCAGCAACGATGTATTTGTTGTAAAACGTGAAGATGAGCACGAACTTCTTATTCCGGCTTTAAAACGTGTTGTAAAAACAATTGATATTGATAATAAAATTATGATTATTGATATGAAAATGATGGAAGAATGTTAATCTATTTATATTAAAAATTAAATCCGAACTTCAAAACGTTTGCCTTTATCTTCAGTATTGGCAGGCGTTTTTGATTTTATTGCCGTTGTCTTGACTGGCGGCGGCATTTTAGTTGAGGTTGGTTCTGAAGGTTTGGATAAATAATTTTTTACAGCTTTGGTTATTGGCGTAGTTTTAATTGAATTGCTTATTGAAGGTTCATTGGATATTGAAGATTGTTTTGAGTTTACAGGTGATTTTACAGTTGGCTTGCTAGGTGATTTATCCTTCAATAAAAATTGTTTAACAAATACAAATGCTAAAACTCCAATTGCAACTAATGTAAATAGCCAATAAAATGCACCGTGTTGAGAGTGAGTTCCATAAGACGATGAAAATATACCTGTACTTGATGAAGATGTGCTAGTACTTGATGAATATTCATTATTTGATTGAGATTTATTTTCTTTATCGAGTTGTTGAAATTCTTTCAATACCGCTCGGCCACGTTCAAATTTAGACTGTCCATTATCATTTAATGCTGAATCCGGTGGAATTACAATAGTCGATTGATTTTTAGATTGTGAATTATCAGCGTCAGAATTATTTGTATTGTCGTCACCACCGCGTGTAGTCGTGCGCTTAGTTAATGCGCCGGCTCCATTTGCAACGGCCTCACGTGCCATAGATTCTGGATTGGTTACTTTTTTGGAAGCTGGTTGACGCGGTTGCACAGACTGTTGCCTTGATTGAGATTGTTGAGGTTGTACTTGCTGTTCTTCTTCATTTTCATCTGATTCATTTTCAGCTGCAGATTGGCTGTTAAAAGCAGGTTTTGAATGATTGTTTTGGTTAGTAGATATTCCATTCATATTTCCTATATTTTCAATATCATTTATACGATCTTCGATACCGTGAATCCTGTCACCAATTCCAACTCGCGGAACACTTGGTGCGGCAGGTGGTGTAGGTAGCGTTAATTCTTTTGCCATATGTATTATAGCACCTCAATTCGTTTACCTTCTTCTTGTCTTGTCAAGAAGAAGCAAGAACCGCGTTACTTTCGTGAAAGTAACCAAAGCCAGGCCTTCACGCGAACGCAAGATTCACTAAGGCTTCTCAAACAGAAGGCAAGCCTAAACTCGAAGCCAAGTTCATCTAACGTTCGCGCTCGGGGTAACGGATTTATTATTAATTTAATTATAAATAGCGGGCGCGGAGTTCTTCATCTGACAATGCGGAGAGATAAGCAGGAGCAATATCGAATACTGTTTTGCAGCCGCTCTGACATTCAAGTTTAAGGCGGTACGCCGCACGTGCATAAGCAATTAAAACACTGGACGTAAATTCTGGATTAGAATCAAGTTTTAGATTAAATTCAATAATGTGATTATGCTGTTTATCCTGGCCAGTCTTGCCGCTGCGAATGACAAAACCGCCGTGAGCCAGGCCGCTATGATTTTTATTGAGTTCTTCTTCACTGATAAAATGTACAGTTGTATCATATTCGTCAAAATAATTTGGCATCGTCTTAATTTGATGTTCAATCTCAATCGCATCAGCGCCATCTTCCAGGACAACAAAGCATTCGCGTATGTGCTTTTGTCTTGTCGTCAGTTCAGGATTTTTTCCACTGCGAACAGTATCAAGTGCAGCTTCCACTGGAATAGTATATTGTTTTGCATTTTTAACTCCGGCGATTCGTCTTATGGCATCGGAATGACCTTGACTGACGCCTTTGCCCCAGAATGTATAATCCTTGCCGTCAGGCATAATAGCATTGGAATAAACTCTGGCAAGTGAAAACAGACCAGGATCCCAGCCGACGGAAATAATGGCAACGTGTCCGCTGTCTTTAGCAGCTTTATCAACTTTACTAAAATGTTGTGGAATTTTTGCATGTGTATCGAAACTGTCCACAACGTTAAACATTGAGGCAAATTCTGGCGTTTGAACCGGTAAGTCCGTCGCGCTGCCGCCACAAAGAATCAGTACATCAATTTTATCTTTCCAAGCGGCTGCGTCATTTATATTTACAATTGGGACACCAGCCGTTTTTATTTTAACAGTTGAAGGATCACGACGCGTAAATACTGCAACAAGTTGTGTATCTGGATTTTCATTAACTGCATATTCTACTCCGCGTCCAAGATTGCCATATCCTAAAATACCAATTCGCATAAATTTAACCTCCAAAATAATTAAAAACTTGTCACTAACAATTTATTTTACCACTACTTGTCAACTATTACAAATACTTTAAATTATTGCAAAAATTTATGTGTAATAGTATAATGTCAATGTTACTTATAATATTGATTATGATAAGGACGTGATTAAGTGAATTGTAAACTTCAACCGTCGCTTGAAGACTTTAAAAAATTTGCCGAGCAGTCTAACTTAATTGCAGTGTCGACAAATATAAATATGGATTTAGATACGCCTGTATCAGTTTATTATAAGCTTGTCGACAACGACAAAGGCTTTATATTAGAATCGGTTGATACAACTCATCAAGCCTTTGGCCGTTATTCGTTCATTGGTGCTGAACCATTTGTCAGGTTGCAAGTCTTTAAAAATAAACTGATGATTAAAGAAGGCGATCTGATGAAGTCGATTGACGGCGATCCGGTCACGACGATAAAAAAATATATGGACTCTTATAAACCGATGACACTTAATAAAAATTTGCCGCTTGCTAACGGCGGTATGGTCGGCTACTTTAATTTTGAGATTGCCGCAACGTTTGACCGAGTGCGCGGTGTTGAAATTGGCGATGAAGAACTTTTAGGTCAGTTTATGATCTGTAAAATTTTGATTGTTTTTGATGCGTTAAAAAATTCTGCACAGCTTATTTATCTTGCCAACGTTAAGAATCGCGATAATCTTGATGATTTTTATAATGAAATCGTCGATAAAATAACGGAAATAAAAGTTAAACTTTCTGTTCCACTAAAATTGACTGAAGCACACACTCAGTCAGTAAAACCTCGTAAAACGCCGATTGATTTTTTGGCAAGATATGGTGAAGCACCGGCCGATTATTTAGCGGCAATTGAAAAAGCCAAAAATTACATCTTTGCTGGCGATATATTCCAGGTAGTGCCGTCACGTCAATTTCGTGAGAAGATAACAAAGCCTGCATTTTTATTCTATCGCAAATTAAGGCAAGTTAATCCTTCGCCGTATATGTTTTATTTTAACTTTGGCAGTGTTAAATTAGTTGGAGCCTCGCCAGAGATGCTGGTTAAAGTTTCTGACTCAACTGTTTATACTTATCCAATTGCCGGAACGAGACGTCGCGGTCAGAATGAATTTGAAGATGCCGCACTTGCCGCTGAATTGCAGGCAGACATTAAAGAATGTGCCGAACATTCAATGCTTGTAGACTTGGCACGCAATGATTTAGGTAGGATTTCAGAAGCCGGTACAGTCAAAGTTTTAAAGCTGCGTGTTGTAGAATATTTTTCACACGTTATGCATATGGTCAGTTCCGTTGTCGGTACACTAAAAAAAGGTTATCTACCGATGGACGTACTTAAAGCGACATTTCCAGCTGGAACGGTGAGTGGTGCACCTAAACTCCGCGCAATGGAAATTATCAATGAGCTTGAGCCGGTACATCGAAACTCTTATGCCGGTACGGTTGGTTATATGGACTTTTGTGGCAATATGGATATGTGTATAACTTTGCGAACTATGCGTATTGAAAATGATGATACGGCGGTGATACAATCAGGTGGCGGCATTGTCGCTGATTCTGTGCCGCTCAACGAATACAACGAAATTTTACAAAAGTCGAAAGCTTTGTTTGAAGTTGTAGAGACTGTTGAAAATGATATATAATTATAATTTGAAATTTTTGTGGTTTAGTTTTATTTTTTTAATTACAACCACTTTTGAGCGGCCAAAAGTGGACAAAAGCCGCCTTCGCTGACTCCGCATCACGCTACGTCGCGCTCAGGAGAGGCCTCGCGTCCAGTTCGGCCATTTTAATTACGAATTAAGAATTTCGCATTGTACATAATGTTCGGCAATTTTTTGAGGATTCAGGAATTATAATTTATTTAAGGTTTATAAACGAGTATACTGGAGGTTATATAATGATTTCAAATGATGAATTTACAAAAATGCTGGCCTCTGAACTTTTACGTGGTTTAAATAAAGGCAGCAATTTTGATACGGAAACAATGTCAGCTGAAGATATGACGGATTTATTGGCTTCTGAGCTTTTACAATCTATGTTCTCAAATGGCGCAATGGACGAAGTTTTGGCCGCTGAAATGATGAAAAATTTATCGGGCAGTGATGATGTAGATGATTATAATGTGGCTGGTCTAAGCGATATTCTGCAAAAAACAGCGGCGGCGAAGATTTATCCTCATATGATAAATAAAAATGTTAAAGGCACATCGTCCAACAATTTCACTGCGTCGGACAAAGCTAACATTTTGGTTGAAGCGCTGCCTTATATTCAAGAATTTTATGGCAAGACGATAGTTATAAAATACGGCGGCAACGCTATGGTCAACGACGACCTCAAAGATAAAGTTATGCAGGACATTGCGCTGATGAAGTATGTCGGAATTAACGTTGTAATCGTTCACGGCGGCGGCCCTGAAATTACTGAATTTCTAAAAAAGGTCGGCAAAGAATCTTCATTCGTCAGTGGTCTGCGCGTTACTGATGCTGAGACAGTTGAAATAGCTGAAATGGTGCTTGACGGCAAAGTCAATTCGGAGATTGTAACTCTTTTAAATCGTCGCGGCGTTCGTGCCGTTGGTCTTAGCGGAAAGGACGCCGGCTTGATTCAAGCTGAAAAGAAGCTGGCTACTGTATACGAAGACGGCGAAAAGACGAAAGTTGATGTCGGCTATGTTGGCAAGTCTAAAAAAGTCGACATAACCATTGTCAACGATCTTTTAAAACAGAATTATGTGCCGGTAATTGCTCCAATTGGCGTCGGTGACAAAGGCGAAAGTTATAACATCAATGCAGACTATGTTGCGGCTGACATTGCCGGTGCTATTAAAGCCGAAAAGCTCTTGTTATTGACCGACACGGAAGGCGTCTATAAAGATTTTAACGATAAGTCAACATTTATTTCGACACTTACTACCGCGCAGGCTCGTGAATTTATTAAAGACGGCATTATCGTTGGTGGTATGATTCCGAAGGTTGAGGCTTGTCTCAGAGCTATAAACGGTGGCGCACGCAAAACTCATATTATTGATGGTCGTCTGCCACATTCAATCATTTTGGAACTCTTCACTAATCAAGGAATCGGCACGCAAGTCAATTAGAAAGTGAGGTCAATATATGGGCTTCTTTAAAAAATTAAAAAATTCTCTTGCCAAAACTCGCGAAAATCTTACGGCCAAAATTGAAAAGTTAATTATCGGTTATGCTGACATTGATGAACAGTTTTTGGAAGAATTAGAAGAAACGCTGATACTATCCGACGTTGGAATGAATACAACTGACAAATTAATGACAGCCGTACGAAAAGGCATACGCAAAAAACAAATAAATTCACCGGAAGATTTAAAACCTTTTTTACAGCAGGAAATCAGCAATATATTATCGCAATCTGACGTTGAGTCGTCAAACTTGACACCGGATAATACTAAGCCTTACGTAATATTAGTAATTGGCGTAAACGGCGCGGGCAAGACCACGACTATTGGCAAGCTCAGTGCATATTATAAGTCACAGGGTAAATCCGTAATGCTTGCGGCGGCAGACACATTCAGAGCGGCGGCGATTGACCAGTTGGAAATTTGGGCACAGCGCACAGGTGCATCTATAATTAAGCACGACGAAGGCTCCGATCCATCTTCCGTTGCCTTAGATGCCTCACGTGCCGCTAAGGCTCGTAATGTTGACGTATTAATTGTGGATACGGCCGGTCGTTTACAAAATAAATATAATCTAATGGAAGAACTCAAAAAAATAAACCGTGTCGTCGGTAAAGGCGTACACGGTGCGCCGCACGAGACACTTTTAATTTTAGACGCCACAACTGGACAAAATGCACTTAGTCAAGTTGAGTTATTTACCAAATCCGCACCGATTACCGGCTTGGTGCTGACTAAGCTGGACGGTACGGCTAAGGGCGGTATTATCATTGCGATTAAGTCTGAGCTGTCCGTGCCCGTTAAGTGGATTGGCGTTGGAGAAGGTGTCAACGATCTGCGTCCGTTTAACTCAGATGATTTTGCAAAGGCTCTGTTTGAATCTAAGGAGTGAAGTACTCCGACCTAACGCTACGCGTTTGAGGTCGGAGCTTCCTGCTTCAACGACTGTTGCGCAATGCGTCTTACATAGTCTCCACAGGCGTACTTTTAGTTGGTCAGGCACAAAAACTTCGAATAACTGAGTTGGCTAAGGAAAGTTGAGAGGCTCGACCTACCAAAGAACCGCTCTTCCAGCGGTACATAATATCAGAGTAGCTTTCTGCCTGCTTCTCTGATGTTTATTGCGGCATTTATATCTCTATCGTGATATGTGCCGCATTTTGGACAGCGCCTTCTTTAGTTGGCCGAAGCTTCTGCATTTTCCTGAACCGTGTCGGCTAAGGAGAGTTGAGAGGCTCGACCAATCAAAGGTACAAAGACGCACCTCTCTGACTCCGCGTCACGCTGCGGCGATTTTAGGAGTTCGTGGTAAATTACTAATTGCGAATTACGAATTACGAATTACGCATTAATCTACTGTCTCACGGCTCCTCAAATTTGATGAGAAATTTACTTTTATACTGTTGGTCTCTGCTCCTCCATAGGGTGGATTTATCAATACTTGCATTGTCAATTGCATTTACTACTTGTCGAAGTAGGATTCCATCTTTCATAGATTCATTTCTCGATACTTGAATATTTTCTAATTCATCATTTGGAGCCGATTATTGAAATTTACGATTTAAAAGATTTTTATATAATGATGAGTTTATTGTTAGCAAGAAAAAATGCCCTCTGCTCGAAGGCATTTGTGATTTTGCAATTAGAACATTTAAATTTTATACTTTTATATTACTTTTCTTCTGAATCGGTCGACTCTTCTTCGTTGCCATTCTCGTTTTCGTTATCATTTTCATTTTCGGAATCCGATTGTTGAGAATTTTGCTCAGTTTCAGTGTTGTTTTGATTATTTTCATTGTCAGAAGTCGTTTCCTGTTGGTTTGAATCTTCAGGCGTTGTTTCTTGCGATTCTGGATTATCAGAGGTTGTCTCCTGTTGATTCGGATTTTCGGAATTTATACCCGTCAACTCATTGCCGCCGCTGAAGTTTTCGTTTGTCGGAGTCTCCGATGTCTCATTAATTGAAGTCAACGGTATACTATCGTTGTTTACAATGTTTCTAGAGGCAGCATCATTAAATTCTTCAGGAGTTACATTAAGGTTGTTGACTTCTTCGTTTACGTTCGTGGTTTCAATGAGGTTATGATCCTGTAAATCCAGATCGACATAATCGCCTTTGTCTTCTGGGAACGACTCAATATTTGAGCTTCTGAGATTAGTATCTGGTTCGTCAGGAACTTCTGTAGGTTGTTCTGCAGTAGGCTCAGGCGTCGGTTCTGGTGATGGATTTGGTATTGGTTCCGGCGTTGGGTCTGGTGTTACATCAGGTGTTGAATCTGGCGTTGGAGTTGGATTGGGTGTAGGTTCTGGTGTTGGGTCTGGTGTAGGCTCCGGTGTCGGTGAATTTATTATTTTAATATCTCCTGGATTTATTTTGATGTTATAATTTGTCGTATTGTTTCCGTCAATAACTGTGTAAGTGAAAGTACCGTCCGTATTCTTCGTGAACGTATAGCCGTCCACAGTATTAGTGCCTTCTTGTAAAGTTGTGCCGTCTGATAAAGTCAAAACCATTTTGCCATCTTTTTCCACTACCGTCACTTTGCCGCTGATTAAATCTCTAATTACACTATTATTCACCGTATAGCCGTCTCCGGTTATAGTGTTTAGCACTCCGTCCGTCTCTGTTCGTGAGTCCACATTTATCACTACATCAATATCTTGAGTTGTGTATTTCGTTATGTCTCCTGGATTCAATCTGATGTTGTAATTTGTCGTATTGTTGCCGTCAATGACGGTATAAGTATAGGTGCCATCGGTATTCTTCGTGAAGGTGTAACCATCTATAGTGTTGGTACCTTCTTGCACCGTTGATCCGTCAGTAAATACCAATGTCAGTTTACCGTCTTGTTCAACGACTTTAACCTTACCGGTAAGCAAGCCGCGAATTACATCATTATCCACTGTATAACCGTCACCAGTTATGTCGTCGAGTAC
>JAFUTM010000184.1 GCA_017484235.1 Selenomonadaceae bacterium | reverse complement strand
ATATAATGATGTTTATGGAATATAATGTTATCCGAGACGATCGTTCTGTTTGGCAAGTGCGTCCTGCCATACAGCTTTAATCGGCACTTTTTTAGATTCGGCTAACTTGCGGCGGTCTTCATATTCCGGCGTAATGGAAACAATCTTGCCGTCATAAGCACTGACCTTGCATCTGACTTCGCCGTAAGCCGTCTCAACTCTCGACATTCGACGTACAGCCTCAATTCTTCTATCAACGTTAATCACGCGAAGGCCGATTGTCGTTGTTTCTTCAAATATGATTTTAGTGCAAATTGCTTCGTGAGCCTCGTCAATCAAAACACTTAACATATAAGCCGGTCGATTCTTCTTCATAAAAATTGGTGTTGTCCATACATCCAGCGAACCGTGATCCAGTAACTTATCATAAAGATAGCCGTAAATCTGCGGATTCATATCGTCAATATTAGCTTCCAAAATCATTAATTGACGATCTTTGCGTCCATTGTATTCGCCAAGATAAATTCTCAATACATTAGGAATGACTAAATCGTAAGTGCCGGCACCATAGGCAATTTTTTCGATTGAAAACTCAGTCGGTTGATTATCGCTATACTGCGCGAGCGTAGCGATAATGGCAGCACCAGTTGGCGTTGTAAGTTCTTTTTCAACCGAATTGTGATAAGTGATGTAACCTTTCAACAGCTCAGCCGTTGCAGGTGCCGGAACCGGCATAAGTCCGTGAGCACACTTAACAAAACCACTGCCAACGTTGATTTTAGATACAAAGACCTTTTCAATTTCCAAATATTCAATACAAATAGCACAGCCGACAATATCAACAATTGAATCAACTGCGCCCACCTCGTGAAAGTTTACTTCTTCCGCTGGACGATTATGAACTTTGCCTTCAGCGACAGCCAGCTTTTCAAATATCGACAACGCGGTATTTTTAACATTCTCGGAGAGCGTGGATTGGCTGATTATTTGTCTTATGTCTGACATATTGCGGTGATGATGCCCGTGCTCATGATGATGTTCATTGTCGTGGTGATGTTCGTGGTCGTGATGATCTAAAATATTAACGTCGACATAAACCGCCGCAATGCCATTTTTATCTACATTATCAATTTTAACTTCGTATTTATCTGACAATGATAATTTATTTAATTCCTGGACTAGGTACGTCGCCGGAACACCAGCTTGTAAACACGCACCTAAAAACATATTGCCGCTTATGCCGGATATGCAGTCTAAATATATCGCCTTCATATATTCACCTCATTGAGTTTTGATTTGTATATTTCAATTTTGTCGTCTAAATTTAAGCCGTGTTTTTCGTAATAGCGCAGTTTGCTAATCATTAAACCTGTTAATCTTGCAATTTTGCCAATTCTCATAAAAAATCTCTTGACATAAACTATAGTTTAGCACTTATCATCAAATCATAAAATTTTGAGGAGGTAAACAACTCACGACTGAAGTCGCAAGTATCCGCCGCTATTTCCTGATGAAATCAATGACTAAATTGGAAATTGGTTGCGAGCCGCAATTAAAAGTTCACATCAATGGCGCACTTAATGTCGGAATTTCACCGGCAAGAATCGTCGAGAATTTTATCCAGTGCATTCCATATGTTGGTTTTCCGCGTGTTTTGAATGGAATTTTTACCGCAAAAGAAATTTTCGACGAACGTAAAATCAGCGCAACCGATTAATCTTACTTGCAAGAACGCCAGCGCCAAAGCCGTTGTCAATATTCACTACCGAAACGCCGGCGGCACAACTGTTAAGCATTGCCAAAAGTGCTGCAATACCATTGAAAGAGGCACCATAACCGACACTGGTCGGAACCGCAATCACCGGTTTATCCGTCAAGCCGCCGACAACACTTGCAAGCGCACCTTCCATACCGGCGACAACAATTAATACATTTGCACTCTCAATATCATTAATATGAGCAAAAAGCCGATGTATTCCAGCCACACCACAATCATAATGAGTTTTAACTTCGTTGCCCCAAAGATAAGCCGTCAGCCGTGCTTCTTCTGCAACCGGTATATCACTTGTGCCAGCCGTCAAAATTAATATTGTTCGTTCCTTATCGCGTTTAATTCGTTTATCTCGATCAACGTAAATCATTCTGGCAGCCTCGTCATATTTCATCACTGGCAGCACTTTTGAGACGTATTCAAACTGCTCAACGCTTGCCCGCGTAGCCATTAAGTTGCCTTTGCTTTTATCATAAAGCGACTGCATAATCGTCAATACTTGTTCTTTAGTTTTTCCAGCAGCGTAGATGACTTCTGGAAAGCCCTGCCGCAGCTCACGATAATGATCTATTGAGGCAAATCCTATATCCTCAACTGCTGTTAATGGCAGTTTTTTTAATGCTGACAATATGATACTTTCATCAATTTGACCGGCCTTATAGTCTTGCAGCAATGAACGTATACTTTGTTCGTCCAATATAACTCACCACACAATTCAATATTTAATAGTTTCAACAATTAGTAATTTTATAGTATGGTGTGGACTCAAAGTCAAGTTTTTATTTCTCAAACTATTGACTTAAAGTCGACTTTAAGTGATACTATAAATTTACGAAAATTTGGTAGGAGGTTTATCAATGACTATAAGTGAAGTTAGTGAAAAATACGAAATGACTGCAGACACATTGAGGTATTATGAGCGAATTGGGCTTATTCCACGTGTGCCGCGCAAAAGCAACGGCATTAGAGACTATGACGAAACATCTTGTCATTGGGTATCCTTTATTAAATGTATGCGAAGTGCAGGCGTTCAGATTGATGCATTAATTGAATACGTTAATCTGATGCAGCAGGCTGGCAGTGAAGAGAAACGTTTGACAATTTTAAAAGAACAGCGCGATAAATTAGCTGACAAAATGAAAACATTGCAAGCTACGATTGAACGGCTTAACTATAAGATTGACGTTTATAACCAGAAATTAAGTAAATGGAACGCCAATTAATTTATCATCTGCCGTGTTTGGCAAGTCGTTGTAAATATTGACCGTATTCATTTTTAGAAAGCGGCTCGGCAAGTTTCAAAAGTTGTTCTTCATCAATATAATTCATTCGATAGGCAATCTCTTCAATACAAGAAATTTTAAGACCTTGTCTCGTTTGTATAGTATGGACAAATTGTCCAGCCTGCAATAATGATTCGTGCGTGCCGGTATCCAGCCAGGCGTATCCGCGACGCATCTTTTCAACGCGCAAACTGCCGCGTTCCAAATAAACTTTATTAACATCGGTAATTTCTAATTCACCGCGAGCGGACGGCTTAATTGATTTCGCAATATCAACGATGTTATTGTCATAAAAATACAGACCTGTAACGGCATAATTAGACTTTGGATTTTGCGGCTTTTCCTCAAGACTGATAGCCTTGCCGGTTTCGCGATCAAATTCAACAACGCCATAACTCTGCGGATCATTAACGTAATAGGCAAATACAGTTGCACCTTCGTCATAAGAGGCCGCACGTCTCAATGCTTTAGTTAAATCTGCGCCATAAAAAATATTATCGCCTAAAACCAATGCACAGGCATCGCCATTTATAAATGATTCGCCGATTAAGAACGCTTGCGCAAGTCCTTCCGGTTTAGGCTGGACGGCATAATTAATTGATAAGCCGAGCTGACTGCCATCGTGCAATAAGTCCTGGAATAAATGCTGGTCCTGCGGTGTCGTGATAATTAAAATTTCGCGGATTCCGGCAAGCATAAGAGTTGATAACGGATAATAAATCATCGGCTTGTCGAACACCGGCATTAATTGTTTAGACACAACCTCAGTGAGTGGATACAACCTGGTACCGGAACCGCCAGCGAGTATAATACCTTTCTTAATCAAGTAAAACATCTCCATTCATATTCAATATTTAATGCAATTATTATCGCATTAATTTATTATAAGTGCAAGCAAAAAAACTTTTAATTTATATCAACCTAAGCGTATAAATTAAAAGTTCTTTTATATTTATAAATTAATTCGTTTCAGTGTTACTGATCTACACGTTTGATATCTGCGCCAAGAGCAACAAGTTTTTCAACTAAGTTGTCATAGCCGCGATCAATGTGGTGAATATAACCAATCTGTGTTTCACCTTCAGCGACGAGACCAGCCAAAACTATTGCTGCACCGGCTCGAAGGTCAGTAGCTTTAACTTGACAGCCAGTCAATGTATCCACTCCGTGAACAACTGATGTGCGACCGTCAATTTTGATTTTTGCGCCCATACGTCTAAGCTCATCGACGTGCATAAATCTATTTTCAAAGACGGTTTCTGTGACAACGCTAGTTCCTTCGCTAATCGTAAGCATTGCCATAAACTGAGCCTGCATATCAGTCGGAAAACCAGGATATGGTAGCGTTTTTATGTCGACGCCTTTCGGTCTGCGATCACAAGTCACTCTGATGCCCTCAATGTCTTCAATCACCGTTACGCCAGCTTCTTTGAGTTTAGCAATGACTGGCTTAATATGTTCGCTTATTGCATTTTCAATATAAACATCACCTTTAGTCATTGCTGCCGCTATCATATAAGTGCCGGCTTCAATTCGGTCAGGTATTATCGTATAATCGTGTGCAATTAATTTTTTCGCGCCTTCAACCTTAATGACATTTGTGCCAGCACCGCGAATCTTTGCGCCCATTATATTTAAATAATTTGCAAGATCAACAATTTCCGGCTCCTGTGCAGGATTTTCGATAATGGATTGACCTTCTGCCATTGCCGCTGCCATTAAAATGTTTTCCGTTGCTCCAACTGACGGAAAGTCAAGATATATTCTCGAGCCTTTTAAGCCGTTTGGTGCCTTCGCCTCAATGTAACCGTGTCCAATTGAAATTTGCGCTCCAAGAGCTTCAAAGCCTTTGAGATGTAAGTCAATCGGCCTCGTGCCAATTGCACAGCCGCCTGGCAGTGATATCTTAGCTTCGCCAAGACGTGCAAGCAATGGACCCATTATTAAAAATGAGGCTCTCATTTTACGAACTAAGTCATAAGGTGCTGTTATATTTTCTATTGACGTCGCATCTACGTAAAGTTTACCTTCTTCTTTATCATGAGATACTTTTACGCCAAGCGTTCTCAATACTTCACTTATTGTATTTACATCGTCTAAATTAGGTACTTCTTCTAAACACGTTTCTTTATCTTGACCGAGCAATGTTGCCGCTATAACCGGCAGCACCGCATTTTTTGCGCCGCTAATTTTTACTGTTCCAGTTAATCGTTTTCCACCATTTATTATAAGTTTCTCCAAATTGTATACCTCGCTTTACTGCATCGAGAAATATTTTAGTTAAACAATAAATTAAAGTTTTTCAACTGTAATAGTTGTATGAACGACATTATCAATTATATAATCAATATCAACTTTTGCTTCATTAGCAACAGGTTTAATGCCCAGTTTTGCTGCTTTTAATTTAGCTTTCTTGATACGTTCAATCTCTTGTCTAAGTTCACGATTATTT
>JAFUTM010000183.1 GCA_017484235.1 Selenomonadaceae bacterium | reverse complement strand
TTCTTGCTGCAGACGGTTGAAGGTCAAGTTATAGAAGCATATTCCGTTTCAGCAGGATTGGATTATCCAGGTGTTGGGCCTGAACACTCAATGTATAAAGATGAAAAAATTGCACAATATGTGAGTGTAACTGATAGTGAAGCACTTGAAGCATTTAAACGATTGAGCCGTCTTGAGGGTATAGTGCCAGCGATGGAAAGTTCACACGCGCTGGCGTATTTAGATAAACTGATGCCTCAGACTAAAGAAGAAGATATTGTTGTGGTCTGTCTTAGTGGACGCGGCGACAAAGATGTGCAAATGGTATCCGAACTAATGAACAAAAACTAATGAGGAATGTTGAATGAGGAATTATTTTTTTATTATTCCTAATTCACAATTCCTAATTCCTAATTAATTTGAGGTGATGATATGGCAACGCGATTGGAAAATACACTTTATAAAATAAAAAATGCCGGACACAAGGCATTAAATATATACATAACAGCAGGAGCACCGGACATTGAAACGAGTAAACGTGCAATAATAGAAGCGGCAAAAGCCGGTGCCGATATAATCGAAATCGGAATGCCGTTCAGTGATCCACTGGCTGATGGTGTGGTAATACAAGCTTCGAGTGTGCAGGCCCTAAAAAATAAAATGACGATGCGCGGAATTTTAAATATGATAAGAGACCTGCGCCGAGTAATGGATAAACCACTAATATGCATGGGCTATGTAAATAATCTTATGAGTTTTGGCTATAAGTTTGGCATAGAATATAATGGTTTTGAACGATTCGTAACAGAAGGCAAGATTGCCGGAATGGACGGCCTGATCGTGCCAGATGTGCCGCACGAAGAGTCGGAACAAATGCGGGCAGTAAGTAAACGCAAAAATGTACACTTGATAGAATTTATTACGCCTCTAACGACCGAAGAACGAATGAAGGCAACTTGTTCAGAGGCTAATGGATTCGTTTATTGTGTAAGCAACACAGGTGTAACGGGCGTTAAAGAACTCAATTACGAACAAATTGGCGAAGTAATATCACTGGCGAGAAATTATACTAAAGTGCCGATGATGGTAGGCTTTGGCATTGGCAATCCTGAGGCAGCAGTCCAAGCGGCAAAATATTCTGATGGTGTAATAATTGGCAGTGCCGTAGTCAAAAGATTGATGGACGGCAAATTCGATGAAGCAATGGAACTTATTAAATCTGTACGCACCGCACTGGACGATACCTACCACAAGTAAAATATTCAATTAGGAATTAGGAATTAGGAATTATTTAATTCGCAATTCTTAATTCTTAATTGAAATAATTCCTAATTCAGCATTCCTAATTCAGCATTATTAACAGATGCGCGGAACTAAATTTCCAAGCGGCATATCGACGATTCTAATTGAACCGATTGGAGTTTTGAGACCAACCTGGCCTTTGGCACTATCTGTCACTTCACCAATGACGACAGAATCAGTGCCATATTTATTTTTACGCATAACGTCAATTATTTTATCAACACTTTCATCTGGCACAAAAGCAATCAATTTACCTTCGTTGGCAAGCTCTAATGGATCAAATCCCAATATATCGCAAACACTGCGCACCTCGTCGCGAACTGGAACAGCTTCTTCGTCAATGATAATTCCGACTTTAGAGGACTGGGCAATTTCGTTGAGCACTGCGGCAAGTCCTCCACGCGTTGGATCTCTTAAAACAGCAATACGAGGCTCAATGTTTAGCATTTGACCAACTAAATCATTGAGCGGCGCACAGTCAGATTTAATTGAATCGGGCAAATTTAAATTATGACGACCAGCCAAAATAGCTGCAGCGTGATCTCCAATATAGCCGTTAATGATAACCTTCATGCCGGCTTTAACTGAATTCGGCGAAATATTAACACCGTCAATCAGCTCACCAACGCCGGCAGTGTTTATAAAAATTCCGTCACATTGACCGTGAGCAACAACCTTAGTATCGCCAGTAACGATTTTTACTTTGGCTTCGTCAGCAGCAGTTCTGATTGACTGAACAATTTTTTTTAGGTCACTTATTAAAAAGCCTTCCTCAATGATAAAAGCCACCGATATGTATTTTGGTACAGCACCGCTCATAGCTAAGTCATTGACTGTGCCGCAGACGGCGATCTTGCCAATGTCGCCGCCGCGAAAAAATAATGGACGTACAACATAACTGTCCGTTGTAAAAGCTAATTTATGAGTGTTGAAATTTAACAGCGCACCGTCGTGGAGTGTGTTTAAGATTGAATTATCAAAAGCAGGCAATATAATTTCTTCCATAAGTCTATGAGACATTTGGCCGCCTGCACCGTGAGCCAGCGTTATCTTATCGTCCATAAAATTCCACTCTCCAGATTGAATTAATATATAAGCAATAAAAAAATGCAGACAACACTCTGCACTTTTTTTATATAAAATAAAATATTAAGCGTTTTGTTTATCCCATTGTTCTTTTGCCAACTCAACAAATTTAGCAAAGGCAGCTGAATCAGAAACTGCAAGTATAGCCAACAATTTGCGGTCAACAGCAACGCCTGCTTTCGTTAAACCGGCAATTAAACGGCTGTAGGTCAAGCCATAAGAACGAGCAGCCGCATTAATGCGAATAATCCAAAGACGACGGAAATCGCGTTTCTTGTTTTTACGATCACGATATGCGTAAAAACCAGCCTTCATTACGGATTCATTTGCCTTTTTAAATTGGCGATGTCTTGCACCGCGATAGCCTTTTGCAAGTTTTAAAATTTTATGATGACGACGATGTGCAGTCATACCTTTTTTTACTCTCATAATGTCACCTCAAAACAACGTAGAATTAAAAAACGAAAATTTTAACTCCACAACTAAATTTATCAATTATTATGCAGTCAATGTATTAAGCATACGGAAGCATTTTTTTCAGATTACGGCGATCGCCAGCAGCAGCCAAAGTTGCTTTACGCAGATTGCGTTTACGTTTAGGAGTCTTTTTTTCAAGAATGTGTGATTTATAAGCCTTAAAACGTTTAAACTGACCTGAACCTGTTTTAAAAAAGCGTTTCGCAGCTGCACGATGTGTTTTAATCTTTGGCATTGGATTTCACCTTCTTTGCAGAAATAATCATTAACATGTTTTTACCTTCAATTTTTGGCGGACGCTCAACAACACAATCAATCTTTTCAACAATTGATTCAAGAATAGACTGTGCAATTTCTGGATGAGAAAGCTCACGTCCACGAAACATTATCGTAACTTTAACTTTAGAACCTTCAGCAATAAACTTAGAGATAGCCTTAACCTTAACATCAAGATCATGGCGTTCAATTCCAGGACGAAGTTTTACTTCCTTCATCACAATAGTTTTTTGTTTTTTACGAGTTTCTTTATCGCGTTTTTGTTGTTCATAACGGAATTTGCCATAATTCATAATTTTGCAGACAGGCGGTCTGGCATGAGGCGCAACCTCAACTAAATCAAGATGGGCTTCTTCCGCCATTTTTAATGCATCACGAGTAGAAACGATGCCGAGCTGCTCACCATTTGCACCAGTGAGGCGAACCTCGCGAACGTGAATTTCATCGTTAAGTCTAGGGATCTCCTTGCTAATCATCAACACCTCCAATACCACATTACTCTAACACATAGCTTAAATATTGTCAAGATAAAATTTGATTTATATATCCGTCTATTGGCAAAAAATTATTCAACAAACGTAATATAGTTCAATCATTTCATAATTTTTTATGAAGAAACAGCTTTAAAAATTTGTTTATATTTTTGATAATTTTTGAGAACACGTTTAACATATTGTCTGGTTTCAGGGTATGGTATGGCTTCAATATCATCAAAATCTTTACTCCAGCCAAAATCATCAATCCAATCCCAAACAGCTGAGTGGCCGGCATTATAAGCGGCTAAAGCCAAAACTTTGTTGCCGCCGAATTCTTTAGTTAAAAAGGCCAGATACCATACGCCATATTTTATATTTCGATCCACTTCATATAAATCGCCGGCCTCTTCATCAAGGTGATCAGCAATCCACTCGCCGGTTTCAGGCATTAACTGCATAAGCCCTATTGCACCACTCTCTGATAAGGCGTGCTCATTAAACCTACTCTCGACTTTCATAACGGAAATAATGAGTTCTTTTTCTACATTATATTCAGAAGCATATTTTTTAATTTGATCTTCATATTTAATTGGATAGAGCCAGCTTTCAATATTAAATGATATCATTACCATTAGAACCGCTATGAGCGCGGTTAAAACTATATTGTATTTGGTTTTATGAACATTCAATTTGACAGCAGCCTCACAATTTCCATTCTTTTTGCATTGAGCAGATTAAGCTCAGAAATTTGATATTTAATATACTTCTTTAAAAGATGAGGAAATTTGCGTTCCATCAATCGTTTAACTTGAAGACGAGTATCTGTTTTATCTGTGCTGTTATTTATAATAATGTCAGCACGCATAAGCCTTTCCTTAGCAGATAATTGAGCGCCAATACGAGCTTCCGCCTGCTCTTTGGTTAAGCCATTACGCTCCATTAAACGTTTAATCTGCAGACTCTTTTTTAAATAAACAACCCAAACTTCATCACATTCTTTATCCCAGCCCGCTTCAAATAGCAGCGGAATATCTAAAACAACAACTGAAACGCCCTTGCGCTGGTAAGCGACAATGCGCTCACGTATGAGCTTTAATAAAATCGGATGAGTTTCATTGTTTATCCACTCCAACTGAGATTTATCTTTAAAGACAATGGAAGCGATTTTTCTGCGGTTTAATTGACCGTTTTTAAGCAATATATCAGAACCAAAATGATTGACATAAGAATTATAAATTTCGTGGCGAGGTTTCATTAACCAATGAATCATATTATCAGCACTAATAATACGAGCACCAAATTTTCTCAATTCATTTGAAACCATACTTTTACCACAGGCAATACCGCCCGTCACGCCTATTATGTACATAAAACACCACCAAAAAGTTCCGAAGACAAATAGTATAATCCAAATTATTTAGCATCAGCCCAATTATGAGCAAAATGAATATCCACTTTAAGAGGAACCTTCATTTTAGCAACTGACTCCATTTCACGGCGTACAATGTCAGTAACTGACTCAATTTCGGACTTTGTAACTTCCAACAGTAATTCATCGTGAACTTGAAGAAGCATACGACTTGTAAATCCGCCCTTTTTTAATTGATTATCAACCGCTATCATAGCCAGCTTTATTATATCAGCTGCAGAGCCTTGAATTGGAGTATTCATCGCCTGTCGTTCAGCTAAGTGTCTGGCATTATTATTTCGACTTTCGAGACCAGGAAGCTGCCTGCGGCGATTATACATAGTTTCAACGTAACCGCGCTGCCGACTCTCATCTATCAGACGATTCATATAATTTTTAACGCCGCTGTATTTATTAAAGTATTGTTCGATATAATCGCCAGCTTCCTTACGAGTAATCAAAAGCTGCTTTGCAAGACCATAATCGCTGAGACCATATACTATTCCGTAGTTTATCGCCTTAGCACGGTTTCTGAGAGAGGCGTCTCCAAAAACTTCTTCAGCAGTTCGGCTGTGAATATCTTCATCAGAATTGAAGGCTTCAATTAATTTTTGATCTTCAGATAAATGAGCTAAAATTCGTAACTCAATTTGACTATAGTCGGCACTCAACAGATAGTCGTAACCGTCACCGGCTTCAAATAAACGACGAATCGCTTTGCCCTCTTGCGTCCGTATTGGTATATTTTGAAGATTAGGATCACTGCTGGACAATCTGCCAGTAGCTGTCTGTGTCTGATTAAAGGTTGTATGTACTCTGCAATTTGAGTCGAGCTGCTTTTCAATACCGTCTAAATAGGTACGTTTTAATTTAAAAATCTGACGGTACCGCTGCACCTGCCTCACTATTGGATATTGATCTTCAAGCTGTCTCAACACTTCGGCATCAGTAGAGTAACCGCTTTTAGTTTTTTTGAGAGGAGCAATGCCCATAACTTCAAATAGAATTTTGCCTAACTGCTGTGAAGAATTTAAATTAAAGACACGACCAGCCGTCTCATATATTTCTGTTTCAAGAAACGTGAGTTCTTTGGTTAATACTGTATTTTCGGCTTTTAATTGTTCAAGATTGACCTTGACACCGCGTTCTTCCATATCAGCCAAAATTTTAATCAGAGGCAGTTCAATGGTCTCATATAATTTCATTTCGTCACTGGCAATTAGGTTATCCTCTAAATGACGCCCTATATTTTCCAATAGCCGTCCTTTAACAGCCAGCTGACTTTCTAATTTTTTAACGCCGCGTTCAGGGTCTAACACATAAGCCATTAACTCTAAATCATATTTTGTGTCGTCAATTATTTCACCGGCTTTAATTGCCGATTTTAATCTGTATACATACTTGCCGGATATTTCGTATTCAGGCAACTTTTCCAATTCAGGCTTTCCATATAAACGAACGATAAGAGACAATAAGCCTTCTTCTTCGCAAATTGTTTTAGCCTGGATTTCATTTTCAGCAGCTTCAATAATTTCTATTTCCGCGCAGTTGTCTATTTTTGCCAATTCGCGTGACAAATAAGCATTTTCTTTACCAGAGATTAACTGTTCTTTTAATTTAGCAGATTTTATTTCATATATATATTTATAAAGATCATCTAAATTACCATACGTTTGAATCAGCCGTTTAGCCGTCTTTTCGCCGATTCCATTTACGCCAGGAATATTGTCGCTTTTATCACCGAAAAGAGCTTTATAATCCACAAACGAGGTGGGCTTAAATCCAAATTCACTTTCAAACCGAGCCACATCATACAACTCGCGTTTATTTTTTTTGAGCAGTTCCACGTTTGTATTTGAATCTAAAAGTTGGAGCATATCGGCATCTACAGTGATAATTCTTACCGATTCGTTGGCTAATTTTGTCAATGTGCCAATTGCGTCGTCGCCTTCTGCTCCGTCTGAGGCGTGTACTACTTCTATACCAATACACTTAAGAAGAGCTTTTATTACGTTTGCCTGTCTCAATAGTTCGTCTGGTATGGTCTGGCGGTTGTTTTTATAATCAGCATACTTTTCTTTTCGTTTAGACCTGCCGCCTCTATCCAAAACAATTATTATTTTTTCGTTTGAGTGATCATTTTTTTCTTTGAGCAGCTCATTCATAAAACCGACTATTGCACCTGTTGATTCGCCGCGCTCATTTTTCAGTTGGTCAGGCAGTCCATAATAAGACCTGTATAATATGCTGCTTCCATCTATTATCACCATTTAAATCACCACTGATTACTTCTTTAATTATGCAGCTGTATTAGATGATTCATCAGTTTGAACATCGACAGATACTTCATTTTCTGAAGAATTATCATCAGTGCTGTTCTCTGAATTTACATCATTGTTATTACTCTCATCATTATTATTTTGATTGTCATCGTTATTCAAAGTTTCGTTATTATTATTGCCATTGTTATTATTTTCAGAGTTTATATCACTAGGTTGAGCTGTTCCATTTTCATTTCCGTCTGAACCGTATACTTCTACCTCTTCACCAAGTTTTCTAATTCTATAAAAATTATCTTCTTTCCAGCCTTCTATTCTAAATAAAACATTGGCATCATCTTCGTTTATATAAAGCTGCCCTTTTCTTTCAATGCCAGAAACTTCACCATACCTTGTTGCCAAAGTTGTGTGATGTCTCCATTCCAATTTCATTTCTAAGGCCATAGCTATCGGAACTGCTGGCAAATAGGTTATGCCTTCGCGTTCCACAACCTTATTATCAAAATGTCTGCCGTTTTGATCCGTCGCAGGTATTTCGTGCCCGTCCATTTCAAGTGTATAGGCTTTACCAATATATATAGCATTGCCGTCAGATTTAGATATGGCTTTTGATATCTCGTTGTCATCTGCAAATGCGCCAACGCCCCACATATTTAACCAACTGTTTACATATTTAACATCAACGTTCTGCCAGCCGTATCCGTCTGGATAAATATAATAAACAATTCTACCGTCATCGGCTTTTTCTACTACGACACGATTGTAAGTTATTTCTACCGGAGTGCCAATTTCAACTCTATCAAAGAGGTCTTCAACGTCCGCTTCGCGCATTCTTATGCAGCCATTTGAAACGTAATGACCGATACTGTCCGGTTTATTCGTGCCGTGTATTCCATAGTTTCCGTGAATTTGCATCCATCTATAGCCCAAAGGATTATTTGCGCCGCTTGGTACTTCATATTCAGGATGGCTCGGATCAATCCAAGGCGGATTAACTTCTTTTGTCATTATTTTATAGTAGCCGGTTGGTGTCGGTGTATTCACTTTGCCAACTCCAATAGGGTATAAAGCCACTCGTTTGTTTCCGTCAACAAGAAGCAGAGACCTCGCTGCCAAATTTATCAAGATTTTCTTTTCGGCTTGTGCCAAGCCGCTAATACTAAAAAGTGCCGTCAACATTAGCACCATTGTTATTATTATTCTCATTAAAATTCACCTCGTCGATATTTTATCACGTTTTTATATATTATGGTAGCTTGTTTTTTAAAATTTTTTCTGTTATTATTATATTATGAATAAATTAAAATTAATTAATAAATTAAAATTACGAAAGTATCGCGATGAGTATGGCTTATTCACTGTTGAAGGCGACAAGCTAATTAATGAGGTGCCGAAACATTTAATTGAGTTCATTGTAACGCAGGAGGAAATCGGTGAACAAAACTTTAAAAAATTTTCATCGTTGACAACACCTCAATCTGCAATCGCTGTCTGTAATAAGCCAAAATCATCAGCAATATCCGAGAATTTTATCATTGTTTTAGATAAAATTCAAGACCCAAATAATGTTGGTGCGATCTTGAGGACAACGGCAGCAGCTAATTTTCACGATGTAATTTTGATTGACGGAACGGCTGATCCATTTAATCCAAAATCCATTCGTGCCTCAATGGGCGCAATCTTTCACTTGAATTTAATTAATATGTCTGAAGATGATCTGTTAAATTCAAAATTCAATCTTGTTGCCGCGCATATCAACGGTATTGACTATAAAAAATTTAATAAGCCTGAACACTGTGCTCTTATTTTGGGCAATGAAGGTGCCGGTGTCAGTAAAAACTTGCGCGAAGCTGCAACTAAAATTACCATACCGATTAGTAACGTCGAATCACTTAACGTCAATGCAGCTGCTGCCATATTAATTTTTCACTTTACATAATTTTTTATGGAATAGTTTAATGTGCTCTGATTAAAAATTAATTTTATGTTGCAATAATAATTGAATTAAAATAAAATATAGTGAGGTTTTATCATGTTCAAACTTTTAGCTCTTGATATGGACGGCACCACGCTTACATCTGAAAAAAAGATTACTTCCCAAACGGCAGGTGCTATTAATAATCTATTAAAATCTGGTATCCACGTGGTCGTGGCATCTGGTCGTTGTCTGGCTGAGATGTCCGATTATAAAGAAGAATTTAAAAATATTCGTTATATGATTCTAACCAGTGGAGGTCTGGTCTATGATTTATTTGAGGATAGGCCAATTTCATTGCACTCAGTGTCATTTGAAGACTGTATTAAACTCATTGAGTTAGGCAAAATGGAAGATGCAATGATTCATTTGCTGACGATTCGCGATTCAATCGCCAGTCCTCACGATATTGAACACATTGCCGATTTTGGTATGAGCGTATACTATAATATGTTTAACCGAATTTGTGTTAAATGTGAGGATTTAAAAAGATATGCAATTGAACATAAAGAAGATATTATGAAAGTTAATATTTATCATCGTTCAATTGAATCACGTGAACGAACGGTTGCAAGATTGAAGGATAGTAATTTACAATTGGTCTATGCTGAAGCAGCTACTCTTGAGGCGTCACCACTTGGCGCAACGAAAGCGTCCGGCCTAATTGAACTTTGCGAGCATCTGAACATTGATCTT
>JAFUTM010000182.1 GCA_017484235.1 Selenomonadaceae bacterium | reverse complement strand
TTATGCTGATATAAATAATCACTTTCCAGCTTCTTCTCAAACATTTTTGACTGACACCGATTTAAATTATGACGATTGTTTTGGCATAGACGGATCAGTTAAATTTGAAATTTCGCAATCTAACCTTGAAACCATAAATAATGGCAACACCTGCCGAGTTAGTATAACAGTTAAATGGTATATCAATGATGTTCTAAGTGATGACAGTGAAACTATTACGAAAGATATATGGCTTAAAAATCAAAATTCCTCTCAATGAAAATGGATTTGTATTGTTGGAATTAGTGGTTGGACTGCCGCTGATACTGCTTTTACTGTGGACGATGAGCAGCTTATTCATAAATACCTGGCAGCAATGTAAATTTTTAATCGCAGATTTTATACTGCAGCAGGAAATGCAGTCGGTTATGCTGCGTATTGTAGATGATGCCAGAATTGCTTATGATGTATACGTCACAGAAAATCAAATTCATTTCAAACATCACGAGATGCTCTCTTTTACAGAAGGAATAAAAGACGTTGATAACGGGTATAAACCTTGGTATAAAAGAAAAGATGGAAAAATATATTTAAATGGTGAAAGTTCTCCGATAACTGGTGACGACGATTTATCAAAAACAACCGTTACAGATTTTAAATTTGTTAAAATATCTGATAAATTGTGGAAATTCACAATCGAAGCAAAAAGCAGAGTCAGCGGGCACAAAATAAAATTATCAACTGAAGTTTTCCTGCGAGGGCACCAATGATGAACGAGCGCGGCTTTATATCATTAACTGCAATATTTATGATGTTTCTGCTTTCAATAACAATTGTTGGTGTGTCGAATATGGCAATGAATCAAGCCGATATAACTCGATATTATAAAGTGGAAACTAAATTGCAAAATGCGGCGGAAAGTGTTTTTAATGAATTTGTTTATAATCTCTCAATTAATGATAAATATTATGGCGAAGCTATATATGACGGCTGGGTTCACAATTTTAATAGCAGTGCAAATGACATACCAGTTAAAGTTTATATTAAAACGAACAACAATAAAATAGCAATAATGGCGGTAGCAGAAATATCAAATTATCGTTATGGCCTTCAGCCAGTTTATAAACGAGTATATGGATATATGGAAAAAACTAGCGTTGAATCTGATGATAATGAAAATGCAGAAGAATATCATTACGAATTTAAAGAATATCTGGAATAAAATAATATCCACTTGCGGCTTAAAGAAAGTTTTCGATAATGCAACAGGAATTTATTTTGACGGCGCAACAATATTTGCTGTACATTTGATTAAATCAGAAAATGCAACTGCTGAACAGTGGCAGCTTATTGATACAGTAGAAGTCACATTATTTGGAACGCCAAAAAGAACACTCAGTGAAAAAACTAAACAAATATTAATGGAATTTGATGCATTAGAAGAAGATGATGAACCTGATCAGTCTGAATCACAAAATTATGCAGATGTTTCGGCTCTAGATTCTGAAAATAAATCTGACGAAATAAAAAATCTGCTGGCGGAAAAAGTTGCAAATATCTGTTTAACGCATAATTGGCGTACGGATACAATGGCACTTTGCTTAAAAACCTCCGACGTGGTTTTTGACTTAGATGATTTATCAAATATACCAGATGATAAAATTGAAAATACTGTTCAATATCAAGTATCGGTAATTGGAGATTTTGATATTGACAGCTATCTTGCTTCATTTACAAAAGTTGATGATAAAATCTGGATGGAAGGCATATCAAAAATTGAAGCTGAGAAATGGAGTACAACCTGGCAACAAAACAAAATGACACTGTTAGCTCTGACTGCAATGCCAGACGAAATTAATCACGTTGATGATATTGAACTATCAAATATTAAATCTGATTTTATGAATCGTGGCGGATTTAATGCATTGTTTGCAGCCAAATCATTGGCGCATAGAATCAGGCCTAATTTTTTTCTTGATAGAACGGCGGATCTAACTGACTGGAAATATAAAAGAATTGCCGCTATAATAGCTGTATCTACATTAATTTTTTGGTTATCAGTAGGTTTTGTTGACTGGTGGCAATTAAAAACAGTACAATCAGAACTTGAAACGGAGAAAGCGCAAGCAGCCACTCTTGAAAAAGATAAACGCAAAAAAAAATTTATTGAAAATATTGAATCCGAACTTGACGATAGAAATAAAATATTATCCGCATTATCAAAAGAATCTTTTTCCTGGCGCAGTGTATTAATTCATCTGGGCACTGTTAAAGTCTACGGTGTTTGGCTTACTAATGTAAAAACAATGGAAAATAACGTCATTGAGATTAGCGGCGAAGCAATGACTTATGAAGCAATGGCAAACTTTGTAAATACGCTGGAAAATGATAGAGAATTTTTTCATAATGTAATGGTTAAATCTTCTAATATGCATCAAGAGAAAAACATCGTTCAATTTATTATCCATTTATCTTTATAGAATGATTTAATTGTTTTACCAAGTCATTTTAAATTTATAAATAATGTATTGACAATTTAAAAATAAAATAGTACTATATAAACATAGTGGTTATGTATGTTTTAATTTTTAATAACTACTAATAAAAATTTGGAGGCAACATTTATGGGTAAGATTTATAAAAGTGTAACTGAATTAATCGGTGGAACACCTATTTTAAAAGCAAGTAATTTTATGCGTGCAAATGAATTGAACGCCACTATACTGGCGAAATTAGAATATTTCAATCCAGCTGGAAGTGTTAAAGACAGAATTGCACTTGCAATGATTGAGCAAGCTGAAAAAGCTGGCAAACTCAAATCTGATTCGGTTATAATTGAACCGACATGTGGTAATACTGGAATTGGATTGGCAAGTGTGGCAGCATCTCGCGGCTATCGTGCAATACTTACGATGCCTGAGACAATGAGTATTGAACGCCGCAATCTTCTCAAAGCCTATGGTGCAGAAATAGTTTTAACTGATGGTTCCAAAGGTATGAAGGGCGCAATTGCTAAAGCTGAGGAACTTGCAAAAGAGACGCCAAACGCGTTTATACCGTCTCAGTTTACAAATCCAGCGAATCCTGCTGCACACGAAGCAACAACTGGTCCTGAAATTTGGGCAGATACTAAAGGTAAAGTTGATGCTTTCATTGCAGGTGTCGGCACGGGTGGAACATTGACTGGCGTCGG
>JAFUTM010000181.1 GCA_017484235.1 Selenomonadaceae bacterium | reverse complement strand
ATCGGTCGTTATGCTTGGCTTCAACTCGTTCAGGGCAGTGAGTTGGCTGAACGAATGAGAAGTCAAGTTGGGCAAGATTATTTAATTCAGTCGCCGCGCGGTGCAATAATTGACCGCAATGGTCGTGAACTGGCTGTCAGCACAATGACTAAATCACTTTTCGTCGATCCTAATCACGTGGAAAATCCTGAAGAACTGGCCGCTGATCTTGCACCGCTGACCGGCAAAACTGAAGAAGAGATACTCGAAGACATCAGAGTTGGCGGTGGTTTCTCTTGGGTTAAAAGGCGTATGGAGCAGTCGGAATATGAGGCAATTCGTACATTGATTCGCGAAAAGGGCTATGCAAATTGTCTCGGCTTCCGTGATGAGGCTAAAAGATACTACCCTAATGATGTGCTTGCCGCCAATGTGATAGGCTTTGTTGGCACTGATGATAAAGGACTTGACGGCGTTGAACAGGCGTTGGATAAATACATTAAAGGCGAAGTTACAGAATCTTTCTTATATACTGACCGGCAGGACCGACCAATTTTGGATTCTATATTTGTTAAGCACGGCTATCAAGGCGACCGCTGCAAGACGATACAGCTTACGATTGATAGTGCCATTCAGTTTATTGTCGAACAGGAGCTGGATCGGGCAATGGCGGAGAACAGTCCTATGTCAATCACCTGCATTGTTATGGACCCTAAGACTGGCGAAATTTTGGCAATGGGCTCTCGGCCGTCATACAATCCTAATAGGTTTTGGGATTATGATCCTGAGATTTGGAAAAATTTATCTGTATCCTTCATTTATGAGCCAGGTTCTACTTTTAAAGCCGTCGTTGCAGGCGCAGCTCTGCAGGAAGGTGTGGTAACGCCGAATCAGATTTTCGTTGATCCAGGCTATGTTATGGTCAGCGGTAAGAAAATTCAAAACTGGAACGGCGAGAGCTTCGGAACTGTTACTTTTACTGATGTAATAAAAAATTCACTCAACACAGGCTTTGCGCTGGTTGGCCTTGACTTGGGCGGAGAAAAGCTGACCGAATATGCGAAGAAGTTTGGATTCGGCGAAATTACCGGAATTGAGCTGCCTGGCGAAGAACCTGGTATTTTATTTGATCCGAATTATATGGTTGATTCTGATATGGCGACAATGGCGATTGGTCAGAGTATAGCGGTGACTCCTCTTCAGCTTGTAACCGCGATGTCGGCTATTGCAAATGACGGAGTGCTCCTTAAACCGCACATTGTCAAGACTATAAAAAATGCGAACGGTTCTACATTTAGTGAAACGCGCGTGGAAGAAATTAGGCGTGTACTTGAGTCGGCGACGGATAAAACGCTGGTCAGTCTCCTTGAACAAGTCGTTGAAAGCGGTGGCGGCGGTAAAGCCCGCGTCAAAGGTTATCGCATTGCCGGCAAGACTGGTACTGCGCAAAAGATTCGCGACGATGGCATTGGCTATCAGGAAGGTCGATATATCGCTTCGTTCTGCGGTTTTGCACCGGTTGAGAATCCGCAGCTTGCACTCTTGGTTATGATTGATGATCCTTACGGCACGTTTTATGGTGGCCAGGTTGCGGCTCCGGTTGCTGGTCGTATCTTTTCGCAGATTTTCAGATATATGAGGATTGAACCTTCTGATACTCCGGCCGCCAACGAAGATGAAGAGTACGCTGATGATGTTGGTGAAGGCGACGCCGCCGGTTCTCTGCAGCGTTCTGCGCCTGCACGTCGTTTGCCGGAACCAGCAGAGCCGACACCTGAGCCGGAAGATGTGCCGACTGGAAAAGTTGTAGTACCAAACTTCTATGGTAAAAGTATTCGTGAAGCTGCACGCACCGCAAATGAGATAGGTCTAAAATTTGAAAGTGACGGCAGCGGCTTTGCTGTTGAGCAGAGTATCACGGCAAATACTATTGTTGACGGCGGCACTACTATCAAAGTTTACTTTTCACCTTAAAAAAACTATCAATGGATTATGAATACATTATATTTTTTATTTCAGCAATTGACATAATTATGGTAGATTAACTATAATTGTGATATGTAAATTAATCATATGTTGATATAAATTAGTTATATGGTGGTATTCATGGACATAAAGAGCAATGTTAAAATTCGCAGAGCAACAGTTGATGATGCAAAAGACATACTAAATATTTATTCTCATTACGTTATAAACACGGCGATTACTTTTGAATGTGATGTTCCGGCTATCGAAGAATTTCGTTATAGAATCAAAAAGATTACGCAAAAGTATCCGTATTTTGTTGCAGAAGTGCCGAACGATACTGCGGGCAATGAAATCATCGGCTATGCGTATGCCGGTTCTTTCGTCGGACGCGCAGCTTATGACTGGTCGGCAGAGCTTACGATTTATATCAATCCTAACTTTCGCAATCGTGGAATCGGTGGCAGTCTGTATCGGAAATTGGAAAACGTCTTGAAAGATATGGGCGTTCTCAATCTGTATGCCTGTGTTGCCTATCCGCCGAATGAGAAGGAAGACGAATACTTGACAATGAACAGCGTTAATTTTCACGAACATCTTGGATTTAAAATTATCGGTCGGTTTCACAATTGCGGGCATAAATTCAATCGCTGGTATGATATGGTCTGGATGGAGAAGATAATTGGTGAGCATAAATCTGATGTGCTGCCGGTTAGATTTTATAATCAACAGCAGGTGGTTAATGATGACTGAGTGTTTATATGTTGGCGT
>JAFUTM010000180.1 GCA_017484235.1 Selenomonadaceae bacterium | reverse complement strand
TCAAAAGTTTTCCAATGCTTATTTTTGCAGTTAGGGTCTTTTACCATATTTTTCATCTGTTTAGTACGAGAATAGCAAGAATAGTATTGATATGTACCAGAATTTCGTCTGTAATATCTCGCACCGCATTTACCGCAAAATATCATACCTGTCAACAAATGTTTTGATTGAAAAGCATTGCTACCGTATATTTCTTGACGTTTTAATCTTATAGCTTGAGCGGTCTGAAATTGCTCATCAGTTATAATAGCTTCGTGTGCATTTTCCACGATGACCTCCCCATAATGCAGACGACCTGTGTAAGTCATATTGCATAAAATGGCTCTAACACTTGACCAAGTATTATAGCTTCCATAACGATTTGTATAATTCGCGCTATGCAATCGGTTGGTAATAGTTTGATATGAAGCACCACCGAGATACCATTCGTATATTTTTCTGACTTGTTCTGCTTCATAAGGATTGATGATGAGTTTTCCGTCTTGATATTCATAACCGATTGGAATATATCCGCTACCGTGAAATAGTCCAGCTTTGGCTCGTGCAATTTTGCCCATTTTAGTACGTTCTTTGATTTGCTCACGTTCAAGCTGCGCAAAGACTGCCAGCAGACCTATCATCGCTTTACCGAATGGCGATGATGTGTCAAAACTTTCTTGCATTGATACGAAATCGACTTTGTTGGGCAGAAAAATTTCTTCTATAAGATAAAGAGTGTCACGCTGAGAGCGTGACAAACGGTCGAGTTTATATACCAGAACCACATCAAATGATTTTGTTTCGGACATTAGTCTTTGTATACCAGGTCTTTTCAAATTAGCACCAGAGTAACCGCCATCTACATAAATGTTTGATATTGCCCAGTCCTGTGCCTTGCAATATGCAATAAGACGTTCTTTTTGCTCGCCGACAGAATAGCCCTCTTGTGCTTGTTCCTGCGTTGAAACTCGGATATAGAGAGCTGCTCTTTTTTTCATATCAGCATACCGTCCTTGATATATTTTGCCAAGCGCCAATGAACAGAAGAATGTTGTTTATCAGTAAAATCACCGACAGGCTTGTAATCTCTGAAATTAATTTGACGAGCATTATCTATCTGCAATTTGAGTTCATTCGTCTCTATTTCGACCTTATGCCCTGTGCATGGCACGAAAGCGTAGTAGACATTTTTGAATTGTCTAAGCGCAATACCGTAAAGATGATAAACTTTGACACGAGGGTCTGAAAGGACATTAAGCTCCACAAGAGCTTTCTCTTTTAGACGAGTTTGGTCATATACTTCAGTAAAATTATAATCTTTGAGGCAGTTGATGTTACTTTCATTTATTCGAGTGCCATAGATACCACGCAGTCGAAAAAAGGAGAATTTTGTTTTCACTTTTAGGCTAAATTTCATTTCGTTGCAGCCTCCTCCAGTTTTACTGCATAATTTAAGAGTTTGATACGTTCTTTGCCTTTTAATCTGGTGTAGATATTTGCCAGTTCTTCTGCTTCAGGTGAATACGCTTGATTGATTACAATGATTAACTGAATTTGCCTATATTGAAAAGCCTACAAAATGAGTGGGCTTTTTTAATTGCAAGAAATGGAGGGTTGTGAAGTGATAGTTAAATGTCTGAAATGTGGAAGCCCCGAAGTGGTCTTGGAAGCAAAGATTGATGTTAAATTTCAATTTGCTGATAAAGGCGGCGTTGTGCTTGTAACTGATGTTGCCGACGACATCTATTGGGGCGTGGAGTATGAGGGAGTACAAGCTGTTTGCGAATGTAAAAAGTGCGGTCATCATTTCAGTTATGATGAGTGGAGAGAATCATTGGAGCAAAAAGAAGGAGGTTCCAAAATGAATAAAGTGGAGAAGTTGCTGAAAGGCTATGAGAATTATTCTTTTCAATCTTCGATGTATGAAACACCAGAGTTTAGAACTTTCTGCACGAAACTCAAGAACGCCATGAAAAAGGATATTAGTGAGAATTACCCAGATTTGGAAATATCAGCATGGTCAAAGGGGCATTTTGAAGTGTCTGGTTTCATCACAAGGAAGAGCGATGGTGCTATT
>JAFUTM010000179.1 GCA_017484235.1 Selenomonadaceae bacterium | reverse complement strand
CTTATAATGGATCAAGATACTAGTCGACACGACGGCGTTATAGTCAACTTTTTTAATCAGCCGACAAATTATGTGCCTGGTGCCGCGTCGATGTCGCGCTTTAAAGATGTGCCGATATTTCCAGCGTTTATGCACAGGCACGAAGACGGCACTCATACATTGATAGTTCAGCCGGCCATTTATGTAAATAAAACTAAAAATAAACGCGACGACATTAAGCAGACAACTCAGCAGTTGGCTTCATTAATTGAACAGCATATTCGTGATTATCCAGATCAGTGGTTCTGGCTTCACGACAGGTGGAAGTCAATGCGAGAAGAATTTACTGCTGAAGAAGTTGAAGAGTTAAAAAAACAATTATAATTATTAAAATCATTCCTCATTAATAATAATTCTGAAGGTGAGAATATTGAATCAAATTACATTAAAAGAAGAAGTAACCTGCAGCGGCGTAGGGTTACATTCTGGCCGACAGGTTACGATGAAATTAAAGCCGGCAGAGATTAACACCGGCATAACTTTTGTTCGCGTTGATTTAGAGGACTGCCCTACGATACAGGCCTCTGCGAATAATGTGACGGCGACGGTCAGGTCTACCACATTATCACAAAACGGTGCAAAAGTCTTTACGGTTGAGCACATTATGAGTGCGCTTCACGTGCATAAGATTGATAACTGCATTGTGGAGCTTGACACCGAAGAGCCGCCCGTGATGAATGGCAATTCCATTGATTTTTTCCGACTTATAAAATCGGCTGGCGTTAAAGAACAGGCCTCTCCGCGTCACGAAATCAACATTGATAAAATTTATCGAGTTGATGATGTTACTGAGAATGGACAGCGATTTATAATTGCGCTGCCTTACAAAGGACTGCGAGTCAGCTTTACGTCAGTCAATCCGCATCCACTTGTCGGCATCCAATATGAAGATTTTGAAATTGAGGCCGATACTTATGAACGTGAAATCGCGCCGGCACGAACCATAGCTTATGAAAAAGAAATCGACGCTCTAAAATCTATGGGCTTGGGCTTAGGCGGCACGCTGGAAAATGTGATTGTTTACAATGATGAGCGCTGGTTAAATAAATTGATTTATACCGATGAATTAGTAAGACATAAGATACTTGATGTCATTGGTGACTTACGTCTGGCCGGTATTGTGAACGCTCACATCATTGCAGCGGCGTCCGGTCACGCGCTTAATACCCAACTGGCCAAAATGATTGCAACTGATTTTAAAGATTAATAATATGAAAAAATATGCATTTGATTTAGACGGCACAGTGACAAAAGTTGAGACTCTGCCGCTTTTAGCTGAAGAACTCGGTTTATCTGCAGAAATGAAGATTTTAACTAATCTAACTGTAAGTGGTGAAATATCTTTTGAAAAATCATTTAAACTTCGTTATTTCATTTTGCGTAATATACCGCTTAACCGAATTAGACAGATTATGGACTCCGTTGAGCTCGACGAAAATATAGCAGATTTTATTCGTGAAAACAAAGAAGCCTGTTCAATAGTGACCGGCAATCTCGACTATTGGATTGAGCCTATAATAAACAAGCTGGGTTGTATGAGCTATTCGTCAACCAGTGAAATGGATAGAAATGGCAATCCGGTACTTACCAACATTTTAGATAAGCGTGCGGCAATCAGACAAATGAAAGCTGGCGCAGATAGAATTATTGCGATTGGCGACGGTTTCAATGATTTACCGATGTTTGAAGAGGCGGATATATCTATTGTTTACGCTGGAGTTCATCTGCCGATACGTGCTGCAATCTCCGCTGCAGACTATGCTGTATTCGACGGAGCTGCACTATGCCAACTCTTAAAAAACTTGTAATCACTATCTCCAAACGATAAACTGAGCCGCCATTTTATAATATCTATCATCTTTAAATTTATCAGTCAAACTAAATACAATTATTGCTTTATCATAAAATCTATATGTGCCTGGCGGCTTGTAACAATAAAGCTGGCGTATTATTGGATCACCAATTGAAAATCTGATATAATGCTGACCTTCGCAATCAAAATTTAGTCTGAATTTTCGTTGGTTATCATATTTACTAAACTCAACTACAACGTCAATATTTGTAACGTATAACATGAGTAGAGATTCTTTTTTTAATACACTATCAATTTCATTTTGTTCCAAACGGCGTTCAGTGCTAAAAAATATTTTGTCACGATAGTCAAAATCGTGTATCAGCACAGTCTTATAAAGTGTCAATTTATCTATGTATTTCCATTTGTATGAATGATCGTAATAAATATTTTCGGGCTGAATTATGTTGTTGCAATTCTCATTAAAGTTGATTCTCACAACGTCAAATATTTTAGCACGTTCGCCATTTTCATAAGTGATATGCTCTAACGGCACGGCGCCGGCAATGTCTTTAAAACGTGAATAAGGTCTGATCCATTGACCAGTGTTTACGTCTACGCCGGCGACACAAAAATTACCATATTTTTCACTCGTTGCAAGTATTACAATATCTCGTTCCATTGTTCCTCCTGTAATCAATTTTCGATGATAAATTTATATTTATATTATAAGAGGTGAAACCTATGTATGGCAACAAAAATTTACGACGGTTGATAATTGCCTCCGTAATGGCCGGCAGTATATTCAATGTACAATTGACAGTTGATAATGAGCAGTCTCCAAACTCACAATTCCTAATTCCTCATTTCTCATTTATGATTAATAGTGTTGCACATGCAGAAATTAAAACGTACATTGGCGTCGGTGAATACATAATGAGTGATTTTGAGAAGCACGACATCGCTAAACAACGTGCCAAAGCCCGCGCCGAACAAAATGCCAAAGAACAGGCGGGCGTTTATGTTAGGTCTTATTCGCGTACTGAAAATTTTACCCTTACCGATGATGAAATTATAGCTATGACAAATAATATAGTCGAGGTGCTGGACGTTAAGTATGAGCCGGTGCCTATTACAGTTTCTAACACGACCGGCTTAATGTACCGCGCAACGATAAAAGTAAATATTGATACCAAAAATGTATCTGAATGGGTAAAACGTGATGGCCAAAATCGAGAAGTTCTAGTTGCTCAAAACAACGAAATGCAAAGAGTCAACGCCGCAAATGATAGACAGGTAGAAGACCTTCGTAAACGTGCACAAAATGCAGAAACTGATGAAGAGCGTGCAGCAATTCAAGTGGCATATGAGCAGGCGGACAATGAATTTTTATCTAATCAAAAAGTTGCAGAAGGCAATGATTTTTATTTTAACCATAATATAGATAATGCAATTTCATCTTACACGCAGGCTATTGAGCTGAATCCGAATAATTATATTGCTTACTGCAATCGAGGCGCGGCGTACAATGAACTTAATAATTATGAACAATCCATTGCGGACTTTGAAAAGGCAATTCAGCTTAAAGCTGACTATCCACTCACTTACTATAATTTAGGGCTTACTCATTATAATGCACAGCTTTACGAGCAGGCAATTACTGATTATGGTAAGGCAATTGAACTGGATCAAAAATTTTCTGCAGCTTACGTTAATCGCGGCTTCGTCAAATATGGATTGAGACAATTTGATGAGGCAATTGCTGATTTTAATAAGGCGTTGGAAATAAATCCGAACTTTGCGGAAGCATACAATAATCGCGGCCTGGTCTATGTTGAACTTAAAGAATTGGATAAAGCGATTGCTGATTATAGAAAGGCGATTGATTTTAATTCAACTTACAGTGTTGCTTATTATAATTGCGGCAATGTTTATCTGGCAATGCAAAGATACGAACTTGCAATTGATTATTACGATCGGGCAATAGAGTTGATCACAAATTTTGCAGAAGCTTATAATAATCGTGCTGTGGCATACGTTTATTTGCAAAAATATGATCTTGCCATTGAAGATTTCACTAAAGTAATTGAGCTTGCTCCGAACTATGCGCAGGCTTACTATATTCGTGGTCTCTGTTATCAAGAACTTGGCGATAATGAGCACGCGCAGGCGGACATAAACAAGGCAAAAGAACTTGGAATGCAAATAAATTAGTTGACAAATATGTTTGACTAACTCTAAAATAATTGTATTAATAATTTGGAGGTATATTATTATGCAGGAAACAACTAAACAGATTTTTGATAGAGACGCAAAGGATTATTTGCCGGTGTTTAATCGTTACAAAATTGTCGTCGATCACGGCGAAGGCGTTTACACCTACGATAACGAAGGCAATAAATATATTGATTTTTTAGCCGGCATTGCCGTGAATGTATTAGGACACAACTATAAGCCGCTTGTTGATGCAATCGCGTTACAAGCCTCGAAAGTTATTCATATTTCAAATTTATATTATACACAGCCGCAAGCCGACGCCGCCTCAAAATTAGTTAAACTCAGCGGTCTGGATCGTGCCTTCTTCTGCAACAGCGGCGCGGAGGCAAACGAAGGCGCGATGAAGATTGCCCGCAAGTTTGCACACAATATCGACAAAGATAAGTCGCAGATTATTACTGCGCTGGACAGCTTTCACGGGCGTACACTTGCCACTTTGACGGCAACCGGTCAGCCTCATTATCAACACGGATATGAGCCGCTGCCTGGTGGTTTTGACTATG
>JAFUTM010000017.1 GCA_017484235.1 Selenomonadaceae bacterium | reverse complement strand
GTATTCTTGAAGAAGGCAGCAACAGGTGTTATGGAACCGAAGTTGCCTCTCTCTTCAGCAGGCAAAGAATTAAGATCGACCATAAATCCGTCAATTAAGAAGGCGAGCGCGATTAAAATACCGCCGCCAACGACGAAAGGTAACATATGTGAAACGCCGTTCATCAAGTGCTTGTAAGCCTGACGACCAATAGATTCATTTGAAACATCTGCTGCACCCTCAGCCTCTGCACCGCCAGTTGCGTGATAAACCGGAGCCTGTCCGCCGAGTGCGCGGTCGATGAGTTCATCAGCCTTGTTGATACCGTCAGCAACTTTGGTTATAACGACTTTCTTGCCGTCAAAACGCGCCATTGCAACGTTTTTATCGGCCGCGACGATAATGCCGTCAGCTTTTGCAATTTCTTCAGCAGTCAAAACATTCTTTGCACCGCCGGAGCCGTTTGTCTCAACCTTAATTGAAATTCCGCGTTTCTTCGCGTGCTGCTCCAAACTCTCAGCCGCCATAAACGTATGAGCAATACCGGTTGGGCAAGCAGTGACGGCGAGAATTTGAATGTGGTCAGCGGTTGAAACAGGTGCCGCTGCACTCGCGGAATCGGCAGGAGCCTGGAACTTGCCGTCTTCTTTGTCGTCGATGAGCTTTAAAAATTCCTCTTTAGTTGTCGACTTGATTAAGGCCTCTTTAAAGTCTGGATCCATAATCATTGTCGCAAGTTTAGAGAGAATCATTAAATGTTCATCATTGCCGCCGTCCGGTGCTGCGATAGCAAAGAACAGACGAGCTGGATTGCCGTCCATAGACTGAAAGTCAATACCTTCAGGAATGGTCATTGCGGCAAGACCAGGAGCGGCAACACCAGAAGACTTAGCGTGTGGAGTTGCAATACCATCGCCAAGACCTGTCGTGCCGGACGCTTCACGCGCCTGCACATCTTTGAGGTATTGAGCTTTGTCTTTAAGATTACCGCCTTTGTCCATAAGATCAACAAGATGTGAAATCGCATCTTGCTTATCTTTGACGTGAGCACCGAGATCAATACTCGCATTTTTGAGCAATTCAGTAACTCTCATTTTTTTCACTCACTTTCATTAATATAATTTATATTTATTTTTCCAACGGCAGACTGTTCGATTGTTGACTGATATGAGTTGTCGAGCAGCCGCCGTATCATCGTATCATCAATTAGGTTTAATTCCAATTAGCGCGAACCTTTGAACCATTGTTGAGAAATGTAATTCTCCACAATGAAGAAAGATTAACATTTGACCAATACCATTCTCCGCGTCCACTCACAACTACTTTTATCTTTATATATGTAGGTGCATTAGAAGGAATATTTATTGAATAAGTTCCATTAGTTTTAATGACAGAACTTCCCAATAAATCACTTCCCCAACCACTTGCATTATTGTTGGAAATATAGAGTTGAGTAATAGTTGAACCAGTATAGTTGACAAATTCAAGTGTTCGGGCATAAGCTGAAGTAGAAATGCCAAGAATAAGGACAAATGCCAAAAACAAGCTGCGAATATAATTTAACTTATTGTACCCCCCCCCCCCCTGTTGCCATGGCAACGCCGGTAACATTTGTCTTGTTAAACCATTCAGTAACTCTCATTTTTTTCACTCACTTTCATTTAATTTTATTTATGAAAAGATACTTCTAATTTTACGCATAATTCTTTTGCTGAGTGTTGCGTCGTCTTCTTCGGAATGATGAATTGGTGCCTGACCGGACAGCACGCGCTCAAGCAATTGATCTGGCTTGTTGATTCCAGTTACAACTGCCGTCTGAATCAGATGTTTACCATTGAATCGATGCATCGGAACCTGCGCGGAAGCAGCAACAATAATTGCGTCCGCTTCGTGAATATCATCATCGGTCAGCTCGTTATAGACACCAGAGGCGCCGCGCGTCTCCACGTGAATGTCAATGCCTCGTTTAGCGGCACTCTGTTCCAATGCCTCAGCCGCCATATGTGCTGAAGATATGCCCGTTGGACACGCCGTAACCGCCAAAATTTTAACGTGTTCCGGTGCCTTGACTTTTAACTCAGCTGCAGACCGTTCGGCTTCTTTTGTGTCGATAATTTTTAAAAATTCGTCAGCTGTCTTAGCGTTAATCAACGAATCTTTAAAGTCTGGATCCATCAATAAAACTGCCAGTCTGCCCATTTCAGTTAAAGACTTGTCGTCAGCTTTTTCCGGTGCGGCAAATAAGAATATTAAACGCGCTGGCTTTTGATCCACTGAATCGAAATCAACGCCATTTGGTACAGTTATTGCAGCAATGGCAGGCTTCTTGACATTTGGATTTTGAGCGTGTGGAGTGGCAAGACCATTATTGAGGCCAGTTGAACCGCCGGCTTCACGCGCCAAAACATCTTTGCGAACAGCCTTTTTGTCTTTGATGATTCCGCTTGAGTCAAGCAAATCAATTAAAATGTCAATTGCCTCATTCTTGGTCGAAGGACTCATATTTAAGGCAACTGCGCCTTTTGGTATAAATTTGGTTATTTTCATTGAATATCACTTTCTTTTTTTACACATTTTATTTTCAACCCTCACCGCCCGCCCTTGATAAATGTCATTGCACGACCATAAAGGTTGTGAATCACCATTTCAGTTGAAAATAATAAACCAAATTAACAACAATTATTCGATAGTCTTTAAAAGGGCTTCAACTTCTGGACGTGTGGCAAGATTTTCTGAGAAAGCAGATGCACTGCCCGTTGCTACGCCCATATGGAACGCCTTCTTATAGTCGCCATTGCTCTCAACGTAACCAGTAATGAAACCAGCAACCATTGAATCACCTGCGCCAATGCTGTTGACGAGTGTGCCCTTCGGTGCCGGTGAGAAGTAGGACTGACCTTCAGCAGTGAGAAGGATTGCGCCGTCGCCAGCCATTGAGATAAGGACGTTTTGTGCGCCCATATCTTGCAGCTTTTTAGCATATTCGATGATTTCTTCGTTGCTCTTGAGTTTAACGCCGAACATATCGCCGAGTTCGTGATTATTCGGCTTAATGAGCCAAGGTTTATACTGCAGAACTTTGAGCAATAAACCTTTTTCTGCGTCGACAACAATGCGGATTTTTTTGTCTTGTAATCTGGAAAGAACCTGCTGATACATATCATCAGGCAGAGTTTTTGGAACAGAGCCGCTCAAAACGAGTGTATCGCCTTCACCAAGTTTTTCAAGCTGAGCAAACAGTTCTTCGCGTTTAGCTTCGCTGATGTCTGGACCTTGACCGTTGATCTCAGTTTCGACTTCAGCCTTGACTTTAACGTTGATTCGCGTAAAGCCTTTTGGAAGCTGAACGAAATCACTCTGAACGTTGTGCTCCAGGAGCTGGCGTTTGATTTCCTCACCAGTAAAGCCAGCAACGAATCCAAGAGCTGTTGACTTCTGACCGAGATTACTCAATACAATCGAGACGTTAATGCCCTTGCCGCCGCCAAGAACATTTTCGTAAGTCACACGGTTTATTGCACCTGCTGTGAACTTGTCGAGACGCACGATATAATCGAGCGCAGGGTTGAATGTTACTGTGTAAATCAATTTAATTCCTCCCTTATTATAAATATAAGTCATTATAAAATAATGTCATCATAGAATATAAATAATTATATTCTGTTTCTTATAATACAACAAATGATATGATTACGTCAAACAAAAAATTCTGAAATTAACAATATTTTCTAAATTTTTTTATTATAACGCATTTACATCGGCAAAATAAAAATAGACAATTCACAAAGAACTGCCTAATTAGAACCACATCACTGGATTAATATATTTTTAAGTTCTGTTTTTATTATTTATTCAACGGTCACTGACTTAGCCAGATTGCGCGGCTTATCGACATCGCAGCCGCGTGTAATTGCCGTATAATATGCCAGCAATTGAAGCGGTACAACGGTCAACAGTGGTATCAAAAGTTCATCTGTGTCTGGAACATACATTACGTGATCAATATATTTTTCAAGTTCTGTATCACCAGCCGCGGCAATTCCGATTACAACTGCGTCGCGGGCTTTGACTTCTTTGATATTTGAAATGGTCTTGTCATATACACTTTTTTGAGTGGCAAGAGCAATAACTGGCACGCCTTCTACGATAAGAGCCAGCGTGCCGTGTTTAAGTTCACCGGCGGCATAGGCTTCGGCGTGGATATAAGAAATTTCTTTTAATTTAAGTGCGCCCTCTAATGCAACTGAATAATCAAGCGAGCGTCCGATATAAAAGACGTGCTCATTAAAGCCGTAACGCTGTGCAAAAGTTTTAATTGGGTCGACGTCCGAGAGTGTCTCACTTATTTGTGCCGGTATCTTTTTGAGCATTGAAATCAATTCGCGCGTCCGTTCCTGCGTTAATGTGCCTCTGAACTGAGCCATATAGAGTGCCAGCATAAACATTAAAATTAGTTGTGTTGTATATGCTTTTGTCGAGGCAACGGCAATTTCAGGACCTGCCATTGTATATAAAACCTGGTCGGCCTCACGTGCAATGGAAGAACCAATTACATTTGTTATTGCAAGCGTCTTCGCACCGAGCTGCTTAGATTCTTTAAGTGCTGCGAGTGTATCACTAGTCTCACCGGATTGTGAAATAAAAATCGTCAGTGTCTTCTCATCAATGATTGGATCACGATAACGAAATTCAGAGGCGAGGTCAACTTCAACGAGCATACGTGCCAATTTTTCAATATAAAATTTGCCGACCAGACCAGCGTGATAAGCTGTGCCACAAGCAACAATGTATATTTTATCACTGTTATTAAAAAATTCAGGATTCCATTTTAATTCAGGAAAGACAATCTGACTGCCGTCACTTGAAATG
>JAFUTM010000016.1 GCA_017484235.1 Selenomonadaceae bacterium | reverse complement strand
TAAAGTAGCTCCAAAATTAATAATACGATTAACGCCGACTAGATTTGCACGCGCTATCACATCGTCTAAATCATCAGCAAACTGCTTATCATTAAGATGACAATGAGTATCGACAAAATTATTTTTATTATTCATATCTTTACACTTCCATTTTTCTACTTTTATCGGATTTTTTAGTAAAATGCTTTCGACGCCTCACGATTAAATATCTTTCTGACTTCTTGCGCTGCATTGGACGCCATTTTTGAAACTGCCGGTGTCTGAATATCATTTTCACTGGCAGACATATCTTCACCTGCTACGTGAAATTCGCCAATAATTTCATTAGTAGAGGATTTTTTAATTGTGCAATCTAAGGTTGCCGTCGTTTTGGAAAGACCGGTATCAACTGTATCATATTCGTTACTGCCAATATTCGACCAATTGGGCAGTCTAATGGATTGAGATTTATTGACTGTCAATTTGCCAACTATGACATAATCAACATCACTCGTAGAGTCCATAATATGCGTGAAGCCGCATTTAAGGAGTTCTTCACGAATTGCGGCTGAGGTCATTGTCGGATATTTTTTATAAGTTACACTGTTGTCGTCGCCATAATAATCAATAACAACTGCTATTTTAGGATCGTGCAATGACATAACCAGTTCAATGTCTTTCATCAGAGAAGAGCTTGGCTCACTTGATACGTCAACTTTAGCTTTAATTGTCACGTTGCCGCTTTCCTCAGTCTTGCTCAGTATCTCAAAATGATTGATATATCCTTGAGTACGAGTTTGAATTATATCCGTTACCAATTCCAAATCTTGTGTAACCGATTTTGACTTTAAGACGGTGCCGACGACTTGTTCAACGGCATTACGCTTAGCGTCATTTATTGCTGATTGTTCATCTACTCCATAACCGATTACAGTTACCAATTCTGCCGATACAGAACTTGCAATTAGATTGAATAGCATTATGATTGTCGCAGCTATTAAAGTTAATTTCACTCTCATTGCACATCACCTACATTATTACTTATACGCTTAATGACAAGTTTATTTTATCACAATCGGTTTGATTTATCAATGGAACAATTTGATATATAACAGAATAGCTCTGCGATTTTGCTTGCTTTTTATTATAGTTTCTGTTATTATGAATAGGTATTTAATTGAAAATCATTTATGTCATATTATATAAAAGAGGAGCTTGCGCTTTTATATGAAAAATAGTAATATCACGCCGACAGTAGAAGTTGGATTAATCGTTGCAATCGCCGTTATACTTGGTTTAATCTCAACATATTTGCCGCTTATTGGGACTATTGTCGACTTTTTTTGGTCATTGCCATTCGTTATTATAGTTATTAGACAAGGCCTTAATAAGGCGACTTATGCTTTGATTGCCGCCTTAATTTTGTTGTCGATGTTTATTGGGCCGGTCTTTGCAATACGTTTGGTATTGTCTTTCGGGCTTAGTGGACTGGCACTTGGTTTTGCCATACAGAAAAATTTTGATGCGGTAAGGATTTTTATGATGACATTAATGGTCTCGTTCACCGCGCAGGTCATATCAGTGTTGCTGCTCCTGTTCGTAATGGATATAAATGTTATGGATATGCAAATATCAATGGTTGAAGAATCTTTTGAAGAAACATTTGCACTTTATCAATCAATGGGAATGGATCAGGCTCAGATTGACGAGGCAAAGGCACAAGTCGAACCTGCGATACAACTCCTTAGTATGTTAATGCCGACACTTTTACTGTTAATGGCACTTATCAATACATTGGCGTGCTTCTATACTGCAAAATGGATTCTTCCAAAGATCAATTTATCCATTCCAGATTTTCCGCCGTTTGCGGAATGGCGTTTTCCGGTCGCCTTTTTATATTTAATGGTGCTGGCTTTATTAGGATTATACTGGGGCGGTACCAGAAATTTATCAATACTTTATACCGTGTCCATAAATGCAAATATTTTGGCTTTATTTGTCGGATTTATACAAGGATTATCTCTTTTGAGTTTTGCTGCAAACAGATTGAATGTCTCAAAAGTTATCCGACGTTTAGTATTTGTCTTGTTAATTTTAAATTTTATGTTGTTCCAAGTTGTGTCATTTACTGGTTTATTTGATATGTTTTTCGACTATCGGCGTCGATTTTCAGAACGGAAGTGATATTTAGTGCCGCGAAATCTTTCTGCCTGGATTGACTTAACTATCCACCTTGTCGTAATGTTGGTTTTGATTGGCGTATTGTCTCAATATAATAAGGTATTAGCCGCTGCTGCATTTACTTTATGGGTGTTTTTAGCTGCCTTTGCCCGTGAACGCTGTATTGACCGGGCGCGTAAGTTTGAAGTTTACTGTCAAAATGTCGTTGGCAGTTTCAATGAGACTATCAATTACGCCATGAAGAATCTGCCGCAGGCTATACTGATTGTTGACGATAATGGTCGGCTTGAATGGTGCAATAAGCGCACGCCGGATTATACTGATAAAAATCCTGAGCAAGGTATGCACATAAATGAGTTTTGGTCAGGTATGTATTCTGATAAAATCTTTGCCAATGACGGCGAGTATATTTTTTCGAGCAACAACAAATTTTTTAAAGTTAGGCATAAACAATTAAAAATTAAGGAAAATTATCCACCGCTTACTGTTCTTTATGTGCAGGACGTTACATCTCACGAAAAGCTGAAAATTGAATATAACAATAGCCGGACGGTCATTATATATGTCCAGATTGATAATTATGATGAGATTATGCAAGGTCTGACTGAAGCAGAAAAAACCTCACTAATGCTGTCGGTCAATGAGGTGCTTGATGCGTGGATTAACTCTTTATCTGGATTTATGCGCCGAATATCTGATGACTTATATGTTGTGGTACTCGAACGCCGCAAATTGGATAAAGCTATGGCAGAAAAATTTGATGTACTTGATAAGATGCGCCAAATTTCTAGTAAAAACAAATTACCAGTTACTTTGTCAATGGGTGTGTCGATTGCGAATAAACCTTCCGATGAATTGTCAAAGACAGAACTCGGTGTAGAAGCGCAGGCTGGTTTAGACTTAGCACTTGGACGCGGCGGCGACCAGGTGGCAGTTAAAATCGACGGCAAGACTCAATTTTTTGGCGGCAAAGCTAAAGCTGTTGAAAAACATACTCGCGTTAAAGCAAGAGTCGTTGCCCACGCCATTCGTGAGGCAATGGACAACGCAGATGAGATTTTTATTATGGGTCATCGCAATGAAGATTTCGATTGTTTCGGCGCGGCTATAGGCGTTGCGGTTATGGCGCGTATACTCAAAAAGCCAGTCCATATCATTTTGAGCGATATGAATGAAGGCATTGATAAATTAGTGGAAATCATTGCCAACAAGCCGGAATATGAAGATGTTTTCGTCAAAGCCTCAGATGTCACAACTGGCAGTTCAATAGCTCCGCTGCTCTTCGTCGTTGACACTCATATTCCGCATATGGTGGCAGCTCCGATGTTGCTGGAACGAATAAGTCACGTAATAGTTATAGATCATCACCGCCGCAGTGAAAATTTTGTTAGGAATCCGTTAATGGTTTATTTGGAACCTGCTTCTAGTTCTACTTGTGAGCTTGTTACAGAACTTTTGATGTATTTCGGTGAAGATGTTGTACTTTCAAGACTTGACGCAACTGCACTTTATTCTGGCATTGTCGTTGATACTAAACATTTCGCTATTCAAACTGGTGCGCGAACATTTGACGCAGCTTCTTATCTTAAACGCAGCGGCGCCGATCCGGTTATTGTTCGTCATCTGTTTAAATCTGATTATGAAACGACGGTTGCGCTGGCACTTGCCAAAGCTCGTTCGGAATATTATGAAGGTGGATTAATTGTTTCTTATATTGATAAAGTTATCCCTAATGTACAAGTAATCGCGTCACAGGCGGCTGATTCTCTGCTTAGAGTGGAGAATGTCAGAATGAGCATTGTCTGTTTCCAGCTTAAATCTGATGTTGTTGGCATCAGTGCCAGATCGAGCGGCGAACTTAATGTTCAGGTTATAATGGAAAAATTTGGCGGTGGTGGTCATCAAAATGTTGCCGGTGCACAAGTTAAAGACGGTAATTTAATGGAAATTAAAAAACAAATCATCGACTTTTCTAAACAATACATTGCAGAAGCCGATAAAGCTTCAGCTAAAAATGCCGCATAACACTTTATTAATTAGGAATGACGAATGAGGAATGAGGAATTTAATTATCGTACTTTTATGGCCGAGCCGGACGCGAGGCCTTGTGAGCGCTAAGTCACGTGATGTGACTTTAGCGAACGAGTTTTCTTTG
>JAFUTM010000178.1 GCA_017484235.1 Selenomonadaceae bacterium | reverse complement strand
CTTGGCATCGTCAATGATATTCTGGACTTTAGTAAAATCGAAGCCGGCAAAATGGAGATTATTCCGGTTGAGTATCAGCTCAGCTCCGTCTTGAATGACTTGGTTAATATGATACAGGCGCGTGCTAAGAAGAAAGGTCTCAAATGTATTGCAAAAGCTGATCCGAACATTCCAAGCATATTGTTCGGCGACGAAATCCGCATTAAGCAGATTATTACTAATATCTTAACCAACGCCGTCAAATACACGGAAAAAGGTTCTGTTACACTTGATGTTGATTATAAAGAAAAGGGTACTGATTCAATTATCCTCATTGTTAAAGTTACCGACACCGGCATCGGCATTAAGCCTGAAGACCTCAATAAGCTGTTCAACGCTTTTGAGCGCATCGAAGAAGAGCGCAACCGCACGATTGAGGGCACCGGCCTCGGTATGAACATTACTCAGCAGCTTTTAAGTTTAATGGGCAGTAAACTCACGGTGGACAGTGTTTATGGCGAAGGCTCAACCTTCTCTTTTGAGCTTGAACAAAAAATCATCAGCCGCGAACCGATCGGCGACTTTGAAGAAGCTTTCCGTCGCAGTTTAAGCCAACACAAAGAATATCACGTGTCATTTACTGCGCCGGACGCTAGAATTTTAGTTGTCGACGATACCGTTATGAATCTAACCGTTGTTAAAGGACTGCTCAAACAGACTCAGATTAAGATTGATACGGCTGAAAGTGGATACGATTGCTTGGAAATGGTTCAAAAGAATAATTATGACCTTATCTTCTTAGATCATCGTATGCCTGGTATGGACGGCATTGAAACTCTTAAAGAGATGAAAGACCTGCCGGCCTGTTTAAATGCCGATACGCCCGTTATTTCATTGACGGCAAATGCAATCAGCGGTGCACGTGAGCAGTACATTGCCGCCGGTTTTAAAGACTATCTGACGAAGCCGATTAACAGTATTCATCTTGAAAATATGCTCGTCAAGTATTTGCCCAAAGATAAAGTTCATATTTCTGATGAGTCCACTCAAACATCGGACGCTGCGCCAACTGCGGCTGCTCTGCCGGAATGGCTGACCAAAGTTGAAGGTCTCGACACTGCAGAGGGTATAAATCACTGCGGCGGAGAAGATGCCTACCTTGAGGCTCTAACCGTCTTTGCTCAGTCGATCGCAAGCGGTGCTGATGATATTGAAGGTTACTATAAATCCGGTGATTGGAAAAACTATACAACGAAGGTACACGCCCTAAAAAGTTCGTCACGAGTGATTGGTGCACTTGAATTATCCGAACGAGCTAAACGGCTGGAAGACGCCGGCAACTCCGGTTATATAGATGAAATTCAGCAGGATACTGAGCCATTATTAAAACTTTACAGAAGCTATACTGAAAAACTTGCGCCTTTGATTCAGACTGACGAAGACGATTCCGATAAACCGCTGATTGATCCTGCTGAATTATCTGAGGCTTTCGACGCAATGAAGGACGTTGCCGCATCCTTTGATTACGACTCACTAATGTTTATATTCCAGTCGCTCGATGAATACAAACTACCGGACAATGAGGCTGAACGTTATAAACAGCTCAAAGACGCCGCGACCAAACTTGATTGGGAAAAAATAAATAACTTGCTGCAAAATGCGGCTTGAGAAAGCGAAGTATAACTACATGACAAAACTAAAATTCACAGATAAGTTAGCACTTCGAGCAATTGTTGAATTTTTAGTCTTAGCAGTAATTTTAAGTTTGATTGGTTATTTTATATATTGCAAGATAGATGTAATGCTAAAAGAATCACTTGAAGAGTCTGTTGCGCTTCAAGCAAGAAGCATTGCCGTCGGTTTGAGAAATCAATTTGATGAAAAATTTCACAGACTGCACGCAGCGGCCTCACTTGCAGCTAATGGCAAGGTAGCTCTTCCAGATATTGATGATGTCTTCTTAGTTGGAGCGATCGGCGAAGAGATGGGGATTGTAAACAGAAATAACGAGGCGTTTAGGGGACCTCCACTTCCCAACAGATTAATGGAAAGATTTCAGGACGTATTTAATGGAGAAGATATTGTCATATATGATAAAGAAATGGGTTTAGTATTTGCAGTGCCGGTGGTAATTAATAATCAAGATTGTATATTGTACAACAGCAATCCGACTGATTGGGTGAGAAAAACCTTCCATGCGACCAGTTACAATGGTGAAGGGACTATAGTCCTTATAAATGGTTCTAATGGCTGGATGATGCTTTCTGAAGGTGCCAAACTCATTGAGGCATACCCGAAATCTGGTTGGTTGGAAATATTACAACAGTTTGAGGCTGAAGGTACAGATTATACGGCGATGTATCATAAAGTGAAAGGTGAAAGTTTCTTCATGTACATTGCTTACATATCCGAGCAGATGGATTTTTCTATCGCCGGCTATGCGCCTTGGAAAGCTGTTGCCGTCGGTATTGATTATATCTATATGGTTATGCTCGTCACATTTTTTGTCATTTTGTTGATGCTCATATTTGCAGTTCGATATATGATGAGGACTCGTGAAGCCGAATCTCTTGCACGTGAAAAAGTGCTGGCAGACTCTGCGAACAAAGCTAAGAGCGACTTTTTATCAAATATGAGCCACGAAATCAGAACGCCTATCAATGCGATTATGGGTATGGACGAGATGATTTTGCGTGAAACGAAGGAGTCATCAACGCTTGAATATGCTGAAAATCTTCAAGGTGCGGCACGCAACCTGCTTGGCTTAGTCAATGATATATTAGACTTCAGTAAAATTGAAGCCGGCAACATGGAAATCATTCCGGTTGAGTATCACATCAGCTCACTTTTAAATGATTTAGTTAATATGATACAGGCACGTGCCAACAAAAAAGGACTGGAATTTAAAATTAATGTTTCTCCTAATACGCCGAGTGTGCTGTTTGGCGATGAAATCCGAATCAAGCAGGTCATAACGAACATTTTAACCAATGCTGTTAAATACACCGAAAAAGGTTCCGTCACACTTGACGTTGATTATAAAGAAAAGGGCACTGACTCCATTATCCTCGTAGTAAAAGTTATTGACACCGGTATTGGCATCAAGCCGGAAGATATATCCAAACTGTTCAGCGCGTTTGAACGCATTGAAGAGGAACGCAACCGCACGATTGAAGGTACCGGTCTTGGTATGAATATTACTCAGCGTTTACTCAAACTAATGGGCAGCAAATTATACGTTGACAGCATCTACGGTAAAGGCTCAACGTTTTCATTCCAAATTGAGCAGAAGGTTATGAACAGTGAACCTGTCGGCGATTTTCAACAGAATTATAAACACTCTCTTAATCAGCACAAAGAATATCACGTGTCATTTACTGCGCCGAACGCCAGGATTT
>JAFUTM010000177.1 GCA_017484235.1 Selenomonadaceae bacterium | reverse complement strand
AGGTGAATTTATATTTATGGAATTAACAGATCGCCCATTGTATATTAAAAAGCTGATGCAATATAAAGACTGCAGTGAAATAAAAATTTTAAATGGTATGCGCGGTGTCGGCAAGTCGTCCATACTAAAACTTTTTCAGCAGAAGCTCATTGAGTCTGGCATAAGCGGCAATAATATCATTTATATTGACCTTGAGACTTTTAATTATTGCGGTTTAAGCGACGGAACGACATTATATGATATTGCAGTTGATAAAATTGCAGATTCTAAAACTTTTTTAATGATTGATGAGGTTCGGCGGCTAAATAATTGGCAGTCTGCCATTGTCGAATTGAAGCAAAAGTTTGATGTTGATATTTATATCAGCAATTCCGGCTCAAGCATTGTAAATGACGAGCTTTGTACAAAATTGAATCATCAACCAATTGAGATTGACGTGCTGCCGTTGTCATTTAAAGAATATAAGCAAATGCAAAGTAATAGCAATCCTTCGCAAAGTGCCGATGATTTATTTGAACGGTATCTTAATTATGGCGGCGTACCGCTAATTCACGCGACTAAGCTGCCGAATCTAATTAAAGATGTATTTTATTCGGCAATGGCGCAAGATGTTTTCGCTGTTAATAAAATTGCTGATTCACACACAATGAATCTTTTAATTAAAACTTTGTTTAGTGAAATGGGCAATATTCACTCATTCAACAGTTTGAGTAAGCTGCTTGCTGATGATGAGGGCAAAGTGCCTTCCGTTCGGACGGTTGAAAATTATATTACAATGCTCACAGAGGCCAAGCTGTTTTATGCTGTGCCGATTTTCGATACAAAAAATAATTACAGTCTTACAAGGTATGCTAAATATTATCCGGTTGATCTCGGATTTTATAGTATGACAATGGGCATTGACAAATTAAATACTGTAAAAATTTTGGAAAGCGTAGTATATTTTGAACTGCTGCGGCTTGGCGTGAAGGTGTCTAACTGTAAAGTCGGCAATAAAAAAGTTGCGTTCCTGGCTGAAAGTGAAGACAACAAAATTTATATTCACGTTACAGATTCTATAAAAGACGACACCGGCAATTATGACACTAAAGAAATATTCGAGCCGCTTCGTTCAATCAATGACCATTATTCTAAATGGATATTGACTCTCGATAAAATTTATACTCATACAGACGACGGTATAAGAATCAGCAACATCATTGACTTTCTACTAGACGAATAGAATAAAATAGGTACCTTTTGCAATTAAAATCGCATCGCACCTCTTATTATAAATAAGATAGAAGAATTAATGGCAGATTAGTCGCTTACAGTTAACACACGTAAGAAAAGAAAAATCATCAACATTAATGAATATTGGAACACTTCGGACAGTTGATATAATAGGAATCGTAGATGGGAGGGCTTAATTTGAAAGAACAAGTGAAATTAATACAAGAATCAATTAAATTAAATATAAAAAATAAAGATTATGGTTTAGTTCGCAATGATTATTTAAATATTAGTTTTCTTTTTAAAAGAGAAAAAAATCAAATAGAAAGGTTACGTTATCTTTTACTTGTTATTTATCTGGATTTATCAGGAATGTCAAATGGTAATACAGTTGATTCATACGGTGTTTTTAAAAGTGTCCTTGATACAAGTATATGGAAAGAAATTAATATAGCAAAAAGAAAATCAAAAATAGATGATTCAATATTTTTACAAATATTCGATGAATTAATTTCAACTTGTAAAATAGATTTGCCATT
>JAFUTM010000176.1 GCA_017484235.1 Selenomonadaceae bacterium | reverse complement strand
TCCTGGTCATATGAAAAAGGCGCAGCGACTCATCGAAGAAAATCTTAAACTTGTTGATATTGTAATTGAAGTTCTTGATGCCAGAATACCGTTCAGCAGTCAAAATCCAATGCTCAAAGACATTTTGAATGGCAAGTTAAGATTATTTGCGTTAGCTAAATCTGATCTTGCCGATAAACAATCGACCACAAATTGGATTAAAAAGTTTAACGATGACGGCATAACTGCAATTGCAGTTGACGCGGTAAAGGGCACTGGCATAAAAAATTTAATCGCGGCGGCTAAATCTCTTGCTGAAAGTAAAACGCATAAGCTGACTAAACACGGCGCAAAGCCAAGATCAGCCCGTGCAATGATTATAGGTATTCCAAATGTTGGCAAATCTTCACTTATAAATAAACTTGCCGGCTTAAATCACACTAAAATAGAGACTCGACCTGGTGTAACTCGTGCCAAGCAATGGATTAAAATTGATAACGGTCTTGATTTGCTCGATACGCCGGGTATACTTTATCCAAAATTTGAAGACCAGATGATTGCCTTAAAACTTGCGTGGACTTATGCTATAAGTGACGAAATCCACGATCTTGAGCCAATTGTCTGCTTACTGCTTGAAAATTTGATGGAAAATTATCCAAGTGGATTGATTGAGCGTTTTAAATTAACTGAACCACTGCCCACAGATGGTCACGAATTATTGGAAGTTATCGGCAAAAAACGCGGCTGTATAAGAAAAGGCGGCATTATTGACACGGAAAAAGCCCAACGAATTGTGTTATCTGAGTTTCGCGAGGGCAAACTTGGACGAGTTACACTTGATAAAATCAATGTTGAATAATATACAGGCGTTAATATAAATTTTCATTTATCTCAAATAAATCACATTAAAGAAAAGATGTAAAAATGACGATAAAAGAATTAAGGGAATTGCGTGCAATTGAGCGACGCAACAAAGAGATTTTACGAGTCCGTGAACTTTATAAATATGAGAATGAATTACAGCGTGAAGGATATAATTTAATTGCTGGAGTAGACGAGGCTGGACGCGGCTCATTAGCTGGTCCAATGGTCATAGCCGCAGTTATTTTGCCGCCTGATTTATTTATTGATCATTTAAATGATTCTAAAAAACTGACTCATAATATGCGCGAAAAGCTTTACGATATAATCACTTCCAATGCGATTTCATTTAGTTCTATATGTGTCAACATTGAAGACATTGATAAACTAAATGTATATCGGGCAACAATAGATGGAATGTGTCGTGCAGTAAAGAGTTTGCCTATAAAGCCGGACTACGTTTTAACTGATGCAATGAAAGTTATTTTTGATAATGGTATAGAAACTAAATCTATTATTCACGGCGACGCGCTTTCAGCCTCAATAGCCGCAGCGTCGATTATAGCTAAAGTGACACGCGATCGAATGACAGATGAATGGCATAAAGTATATCCGCAATATGGATTTTCTCATAATCGTGGATATGGCACAAAAACTCATATTGAGGCTATACGAAAATTCGGTCCTTCTCCAATTCATCGTCATACTTTTGAACCGGTAAAAAGCATCTTATCTAATCAATTAACATTATTATATTAATGTCAAAAATTTTGCATTTATAAAAAATCTTTCCTAACCACTTAAATTCAAAATTGAAGGGAGTCTGATAATAAATGCCAATGGAAGCAGGAGCAATCGGCATACGACCTGTAGACCAGCCGCAGCGACCTGGCAGTAGTGACGGCGTTCACCGACGAGAAGAAGGCGGCACAGGTAGTGGTTTTAAACCTCAAACAAGTGTTGCATTAAAGACTGCTATTGACGATATGGCTGGAATATTATCTAAAATTTCAACCAGCGAAAAACTTGGCATGGACAAATTGCCATCAGAAGTCAGTCAGGTAGTAAAAAATATACTTCAGCAGGCATTTTCTATGGAATCCACTCTATCACAAGGTATAGGCAGCACGCTGGAAAGTCAGCGATTTTCAATGGACCAGCTTTCCGTTTTTGCAAGAATGCTGACTCAAATTGGTGCGCTGGCTGAAAAAGGAGTTTCTATGGAACTTAGTGATCAGACTGAACTTCTATTAAAAAATTTTAAAGCCCTGCTCGTCAACGAAGAGGGCGGTAATGTACTTGAGCCAGTACTTTTGTCAAAATCGGCTTTTGAATTAATTGATGCAAAGACCGCTGAACAACTGCCTCAACAACTCTATGCAATTTTAGCAATGCTGTCACAGGGCACGTCGTCGCAAATGGCGATGAGTCAAAACACTGAATCTGAGGGTATGGCATTTTTAAATCAATTAGTTAAATTTTTTAT
>JAFUTM010000175.1 GCA_017484235.1 Selenomonadaceae bacterium | reverse complement strand
CGACCGCCATATCCGTTGACCTCATATCTATAGACATTACGCCATACTTTGCAAGCAGCAATTTAAGAACAGTTTTTTTAGCCATAGCGTCGAAATTAGTTGACCAAACTGAAGTTTTACGATTATTTTTAAGATCATAAGCATAACTTTGAGAATATCTTTTTGCATGGGCGGCAATTTCTTCTTTAGTCATATAAAGCGTTTTGCTGAATCCATTCAAAAGTTCTAAATAACCGACGTAGCCGACAACTTTATCAGATACTTTTTCGCCGCGAATGAGGTCGCCTGTAATAAAGTCAATGTCTTTTACTTGACCTTCAAGGACCGGACCGGCGTGCAATTTACGATACTGACCAGAACGCATAGCGAGCTGTGTCAAGCCCTTTGAGGAAATTTGAAACTGCGCCTGGTAATTATTGCCGACTTTGTAGGGAACGATATACGCAAAGGACAGCGACGGACTTATCGGCAAATTTAAAGCCGCAGCAATGCCGGCAGCACTCAAAATTGAAGCGGTAGAGCACTCTTTCAGCTTGTTATTTGAGTTGACAAGTGTTAAAATGGAACTCAAAAAGCTTGCTGCATTTGAGCCAAGCATATCCTCAAAACGTTTACGAATATCTTCTCGATTGATTACCTGTTGCAGACTTTGATTATTACTCATATTATTACCACCTTTCCGATTACATAAAATTATTAAATATTAATTATCTCTTTAAAAAATTTATGATTATGAATGAGGAATTAAAATTTTATTACAAATCAAAAGTTTTATATTGTTAATAATTTTATTATTTCAATTTAGTACAGCCGACGCTTTTGGAAAAGTATTGCTTGTTCCATTGGACAGCCGGCCAGCGTGCAAAAATTTTGTCATTGATGCTGCAAAGATTGCAAACATTGAAGTAATTGTGCCGCCGCATCAGTTGTTAGATTATTATACCGTTGCTGGTGAAAATATCGAAACTCGTCAATGGATTTTGGATAACGCCAAAGATGTTGACGCTGTTATCATTTCGGTTGATCAGATTCTTTACGGTGGTTTAATTGCTGCCCGTGAAAGTGAAATAGACGATAAGGACATAGATGAGATGATAAATTTTTTTTATGAGTTTAAAAATAAATTTCCAATGATGCCTGTCTACGCTTTTAGTATTCTGCCCAGAAGTGATCCGCAATCTTCCATTGACAATTACTTCCAGCGTCGTGCATTAAAAAATTACTCTCGACTCATTGGAAGGTATTATGCCGGTCAATATCCAGATGATGAGGCTCTTGTCGAAGCTTATGCTGAGATAAAGCCGGACATTCTTTATAAATATAACTCGCATTTTGACGAAAATCTACATCTTAACAGGCGGCTCATTGATTTGACTAATTCAGGCGTTATCGATAAATTAATTTTAGGTCGTGACGACGCAGAAGAATTTTCAATTCAAAGTCTGGAAGCCAATAAACTTCAAAAATATATTAAACAAAACTCAATATATAATAACGAAAGAAATAATTTATATGATAGTAATATTATATCGTCATATAAAAACGCTGTCAACGTTTATTGTAATGAAAAAATATTTATTTCTTACGGCGCAGATGAAATTGCATTGACCCTTCTCACAAAATTTGCAATTAAAAATTTTGTGCCTAAGATTTATGTCTGTTATAACGATGAGCGTACAGCTGAAACGACGCTGCCTTATATGTCGGCTGATGTTGAAACGGTTGTTGCTGACAAGATAAAACAATTCAACGGAATTATGGTCAATTCACCGGACAAGGCGGATTTTGTTTTGTTTGTCTCAGTTAATGATAATGAGTTTGTCAATCAGAGTGCTCTTGACAAGCAGGCTGAGATGATTGCCGGCTTTATTGATAATGGACATAAAGTGTCACTGGTTGATCTTGGTATACACTTTGATAAAAGTGAGACTTTGCTTCCTGTATTGATTGATCGTGGAGTCAGCGTAAATTCACTTATCGCTTACTCCGGCTGGAACACGGCAAGCAATTCAATCGGCACTGCGCTTTCACAGGCGATTTTGTTCACTCGTGCAATTAAGAATACAATAACCGATGATGAAAAGCTAAGAGTATATCGCAGCAATCTAACATTTTTAAACCAGCGAATTATTGAGGATTATATTTATCTTAAAGATGTAATTGATACAGTAAATCACGCTCTTAAAAAGAGTGGATCATACGACACGAGCTATCTTGACTATAACACGGAATATGTATTTGCTGATTTCGTATTGGAGGCGGCTATGAATAAAAAGATTGCTGATTATGTGTCGACGAGTTCATTTAGAAAACCAATTCATATCAACACATTAAACGGAAATAATAAAATATATCTTAAAGATATTGAATCAAGATTTAGATTCCCTTGGGCACGAACTTTTGAGATTTTGTTGAGCATTAAACTGGTGGAGTATGATAATCATTAAAAGCGCATTAAATTTTTATTAATTTTGTATTTAATCGACAATTAAATTATTGACAAATACTATATTAAATTGTAGAATTTAGACGCTATTGAAAGCATACGAGATTCTTTTTTACGCATTGTTTCTTTGGCAAAAGATGACATCACTTTGTAGAGTCATACTTTATTATCCAAAATTTTCAAATGTTAAGCTAACAATTGGACTTGCTTTGATTAAAATATTTAACAGAGACAAGGAATGGCAGCTACTAACAAGGGATATGTGCGCCTTTCCACGTGAGGGGCGTTTGTCTTTTGCCTGCATTTTAAATAATGGAGGTTTTGAAATGGAAAAAATCTGCAAATTTTTAGTTGACAAAATGGCAATCCTCGTGATCCTTGCCGGAGTATTAGGTGCGATTGAGCCGCCAACGCTGACTTGAGTCGGTCCTTGGGTATCGTGGATGCTCGGCGTCGTAATGTTTGGAATGGGAATGACACTCACCGTTGACGATTTTCGCGCTGTACTCAGCCACCCAGTTGAAGTACTAATCGGCGTGGTGGCACAGTTTACAATAATGCCGATTATAGCTTGGGTATTGACTATAATATTTGGTCTGCCGCCAGAGTTGGCAATCGGTGTAATATTAGTTGGAGCCTGCCCAGGTGGAACGGCCTCAAACGTCATTTCATACTTAGCACGCGGTGATGTGGCACTTTCGGTGTCAATGACAATGACGACGACACTCCTTGCACCGATTGTAACGCCGTCCTTGACATACTTTTTGGCCGGAGCGTGGATTGATATTTCTCTGACTTCAATGATGATTTCAATTGCACAAATGGTTCTTGCGCCTGTCCTGCTTGGCGTTGCCGCTAATCACTTTTTCACAGGGTATACAACGAAAATCCAACCTGTCCTACCGGTAATTTCAGTTATTGCGATTGTCTTACTCGTCGGCGGCGTGGTCGCATTGTCAGCTGAAAAACTTGCAACCGTCGGTCCATTAATGGCAATGATTGTAATTTTGCACAATGCCTTTGGTCTGTTACTTGGCTATGTATTGGCGCGTCTGTTTCATCTTGATTCCAAAAAATCTCGCACAATTGCAATCGAAGTTGGAATGCAAAATTCAGGTCTTGCGGCCTCACTTGCAATAATTTACTTCTCACCGGCTGCGGCAATTCCTGGCGCAATCTTCAGTGTCTGGCACAACGTTTCAGGCTCGCTGCTTGCTAATTTCTTTGTTAAACGTGAAACAAACGAGAATAATCATTTAACAGCATAAATACAAAATTTTGGAGGAAATGAAATGAAAATTTTTGATACAGTTACAGAAATGAATAAATTTGCACGTGAACAGCAGCGCAGCGGCAAAGTTATCGGACTTGTGCCGACTATGGGCGCGTTGCACGACGGTCATATGTCGCTTGTCAAGGCTTCTTTAGATAAATGTGACGTTACAATCGTATCAGATTTTGTAAATCCAACGCAATTTGGACCTAATGAAGATTTTGATGCATATCCAAGAATTTTTGATCAAGATGTTGAGAAACTCGAAAAGGTCGGAGTTGATGCCGTATTTCACCCGACGCCTGAGGAGATGTATCCAGAAGGATATTCAACCTACGTCAACGTTG
>JAFUTM010000174.1 GCA_017484235.1 Selenomonadaceae bacterium | reverse complement strand
TTTATTACATTCCACCATTGAGATTCGGATTCTTCAGTTAAATTTTGTTTACGTCCCAAAATTCTTTTCATTGCCGCGCCTCTTTATCATTAATGCAATAGCCGCCAAAATGAACGCTCCAACTAAATATTGTCTGATTGACGCTACTAATACCCACACACCCATTACTCCCAAATCCATAAATTGAGACCACAAGACAACTGCTACTGCGTCAATCACCAGTCCTAAGTTTCTGCCGAAAACAATGTAATTTGAGTAAATAAATGTAGAAAGTGTTGAAATAGCAACGAGACTAATGAGAATTGCTTTGATTAAATTTAGTTCCGCCGAAAAATTCACAAAGGCAAGTACGAAAGCAAATAACATATAGACACCAAATAATAAACCACCCAATGTGAATGATTGCTGCATATTCACTTTTTGTGTTTTATCCTCGTTGGCGTCATTATAATTCAGCAATTCATAAAAATAAATGAACGTAAAAGGACCGGGCAATAGTAAAAATGCTTTTTCAAATCCTGCTTGCATTGACGCCGTGTCAAGTCCCCAACCCATTACATTAAATTCTCCGCCGCTATTTATGAAAGCAAGAACTGTTATTCCGGCAATCAAACCATAAACCGCAATCCAAGACAAGCTATCGGTCAGTATATTGCGTATCATGCCTCGCCAAAGTAGCAAGAATATAAAACCTATTGCCACCGCATAAGCTATCGCTGTACCGCCGTCTACGCCCACTGAGGTATCGCTAAAAACCACTTGTATTCCATTCATATTGAGCCATATTTGAAATACTGACATTACGGCGATAATGTACCGTACAATACTTGCCTTCATCACGTCGCGCAATGTTGGCAATTTATGTACAGTCCAACCAAACAAAATACAAGCAAGCGCATTTGCTGCCGACCAGATAAGCGACGGAACGATACCATAAGTTTGTGTCATAGTTATACTATTCAAAAGCGACCCGACACCTGCCCAGCTTGCAGCAATGCTCAAGCCATAATAAAATGTTGGATTATTTTTAAATCTTTCAGTGTAAATCAAAATAAGTTCCTCCATTCTTGACAATCAAAAAGCCTCCCGTTCACCAAGCAGGAGGCACTCGCGTATGCACACTTTGAGTTCAAATATAAATTCGTCTTTTAGGAGTTGCTGTTTGCGAAAAGAAATATTTTATATATTGTATCAGAAAAAATGGTATGTTATTTCTGAAATAAGCATTTTTGGAAAAATTTTTGGTGATAATTTTCTAATCGCGATAAACTCCTATTCAACTTTAATAAGATGAAATTGCACGGCTTGAAGGGCAGCGTATGTTCGCACATCATCGAGGATATAAGACAAGGATGTGGTTGAAATATAAAGCTCCATACAAATTGTCTTGTAACTTTCGCCATTATAGCGTCTATGTGCCGCTTCATAGTGACAGCCTTTTTGACGTTTGCACCAAGCATAAGTGCGATCAATGACAACAAGCCAACGTTCAGGGTGTTCAAGATATTTCAATTCGCCATCATCTTCTTTGAGAATCACTACCGGCAATGGCGGCGGAGGCACCATTTCTTGCATAGCTGCAACTTCTGTCGGTTTTGAAATCTTGCTTGCATTTCTAACCAATGGATTCCCTGCCGCTTTGTTGCGCTCATCAATGATTGCCTGTCGAATTTCTTGCTCATTGTGAAATACCCAGTCAATGATTTTGATGTAGGGTTTGCCGTCGTTTCGCCGCTGTCTCTGTTTTTTCTTTTGCATTTACAACACTCCCTTGACAATTTAATCCAATTCATTTACTATTAAATTGCACTGCTTTGGACGAGGGCGGTGTTTTTATTTTTTCAATCTTTGCCAACCTTCCTTTTGTGTCTGAAATTATCGACAGAATGTTGCACAAAGTAGGCAATGTCGTGAGCTGACATATCGTCACGCGGCTCCAATTCAACGGCAATATCGACGATTGCATAAGTTATCATCTTGATTGCGTCCCTTTCCATATCGAGGGTTTGAGGGCGTTTATTTTGAACAGCAAGATAATCCCAAATAAGCTCAGGAATCGGCACACCAGGGTGTAAATTTATGAGTTGTTCAACACTCAATAATTCCTGCTCGTGAACTTTCTCTTGGTCAAGATGAAATTCAACATTAATCTTTTTACCTTTGCGTGCAGTGATGATAAACGAATCGGCACTTTCGCCGAGTATTTCTGCCGCCATTTCAACAGCTTTTTGAAGTTTTGATTTTTTAACATTTTTCTCTGTTTCGGTGTCTCCAAAAAGTGATGATTGTGTTTCATTTTGATTTTTTCTCATGATATTTCCTCCGAAAGCGGCAGTCTTACATTTATTAACTGCCGTTATTTGTATTGTTTATTTCTCTTTGCAATCGCGATTGTCGTATTTGATCTGACCAATAAAATTGGCAGTGTCCTTAATCAGAGACAAAATACCGCGAGCGATGATCGTGTCGTAAAGTTGTTCAGGTGTGTACTTTTGAACGGCTTGCAATTCTCCATAGAGACGCCCCACCTTTTCGTTAAATTCTTGCTCTGTCATTTCCATTACCTCCTGTTATTCTGAGCATTCGTGTTTGACGCGGTCGCGCTCCTCTGCTTTCTTGGCGTCGTTCCAGCGTTCAAGCGTTCCCACGCAATATCCCGTTATTCTGCGGATTCTCTCAAATTTTACATCGTTCTCATGGCGTCCACACTTTGGGCAAACATTGTCGATTATTCCCGTAAAT
>JAFUTM010000173.1 GCA_017484235.1 Selenomonadaceae bacterium | reverse complement strand
GTGAGAGCCACCACGCCACACTCGAAGAATCAGACCCACCAGTCCGATTGCCTATATTATAGCATACGTTCTGCCACATGTCAAATTAATTTTTCATTAGATTTTTAATAGAAAGCACGACAAAACGAACGAGACCTGTTATAATTAAATCCTCAATCTTAATGTGAGGAGTTTTTAGTAAAATATGGAAATGTATTCTAAACTAAAAAAAGACGGCTTCATTCGTCAGCGGCAGGATAACTACTTTTCAATGCGGGCTGTCTCAACCGCCGGTTACTTCACGTCCAGTCAGCTCCAGACTATCCTGAATGTCGCCGACACATACGGTCAGGGCTACGTCCATATTACAAGCAGACAAAGCGTCGCCATTCCGTTTATACACTTGGATAACACCGAAAAAGCTAAACGTATGCTGAACGAGGGCGGCGTCGAAGTTGGTGCGTACGGCGCATATGTCGGCGCAGTCTCAGCTTGTCAAGGCAATAGAGTCTGCCCGTCCGGTCTGGTTGATACTTTTGAGCTAGCGTCTAAAATTGAAACTCGTTACAATAACCGTGAGTTGCCCAATAAAATAAACGTAGGCGTAGCCGGCTGCCCTAATAATTGTGTTCGCGTGCAGCAGAACGACATTGGAATAAAGGGCGGCGTTGTTCCTCACTGGACGGCTGACAAGTGTAATTACTGCGGTGCGTGTGCCAAAGTCTGCAGGGCGGGCGCAATCACGGTTGACAGCATAAATAAAAGCTGGACGATTGAAGCTGACAAATGCGTCAACTGCGGCAGGTGCATTAAAAATTGCCGCCGTGCTGCGATTGCCGGCGACATAGGATATATTATCATTTTAAATGGCTCCGTTACGCTGCCAATCATCTTCAATGTGGATGAGGTTTTGAATGCTATGGATAGTGTAATTGAATTTTTTGTTAGTAATGCCAAGCACGGCGAGCGATTTCGAGTTGTTTTTGAACGTGATTTCGATATTAACAATATCAGCGCAAAGGCTTAATGCTGCCGTTTTGATAAGCGGTCAATAACTGCTGAAGGTCGGCAATATCGTCTTTGATACTCTGCCCAAAGTCTGTGTCGCCAATTGTCGTACGGTAATTTTGAAGCTCAACGGTATTGGAGACGGATTCAATGTCGCGGTTCTCTTTCAGAGCCGTGCGGACATCAGCAATCTTTTGGTGCTGCAAAAGACGCATACCGCGCGAATTAGAAACGAGCGTATAGCCGGATATTCCGGTTTTCTTATGATAAGTCTTATTAAAGCCACCGTCGATGACGAGAGCTTTGCCGTTGCCCTTAACCGGATTTTCGCCTTTACGCACTTGCACCGGCACGTGGCCGTTGATGATGTGCCCGCGACTGGCGTCAAGGTTAAATTCACGCATAATATTAACGCAGACTTCCTCACTGTCGATAAGTTTAAAGTATGGGTCTGAAGTCTCATTCCAAGTGGACTCATCGTCAATAAATGTGCGCTCAAAGGTCTTCATCTCACGACCGGCAGTCGGCGAAACACGGCCGCACCATAAGAAGTACATAAAATCAAGACCGTAGTGCTCACGATTAAGGTAGGCCTGACGCGCCCGCTGTTCTGCATAATCAAAATAAGACTTGCCGCTATAATTTTCACCGTCAAACTTAATCTCGCGGAACGTGCCGTCGTCATTGAGCAGCACACACGCGTGAAACAGCAGATTGCCATTGCATATCGTATAAATGCTGCCCTTCTTATATAAATAGTCCACGTGACTCTGCAGCAAGGTGCTCTCCAAAAAGTAGGACTTCAAATCCTCAATAATGTGTTGCTCATCGGTCGTCAGTTTATATGGATTTTTAGACTCTTTGTCAATGGTCGGAAACTGGTCGGTATTGAGTTTGTAAGTCTTGCCGTCGTGGAGAGTGATACTGTTATTGTTAAAGTTGATTTTCTCCAACATAAGGCGGTTATTCATCAGAAAATCTGGATTGCGTTTGATAAGCTGCCCTTCGAGTTTAAACATAATCATAGTAATGGCACGCTCAAGAGCTTTAAGTGGCTGAGCATCAGGATAAATACTGGCGGCGAACGTGGCAAGCGGCCTCAGACTGATTCCGTAGCCGCGCTCCAAAACGTCAGTGTTGCCGTAATGCAGAGAGTTTCTTATAACGGCGGCAATGCAGACCTCTGAGCCGAGTGCTGCGCCAATCCATAAAGCGTCGTGGTTGCCCCATTGAATGTCAACTGAACGCTGCTGCATTAAAAGATTTAAAATGGAGTCTGGACGGCTTCCTCTATCAAAGAAGTCGCCGACGAAGTGTAGGTGAGCCACTGCCAGCCGTTTAATCAGCACGGAGAACGCATTGATGAAGTCCGCGCCACTGTCAATCTGAACAATGGAATCGAGCAGCTTGCGATGATAAACATATTGCGCCTCGTCCGTCTCAGGGCGCGTGCTCATAAGCTCGACGATTGCCGATTCATAGCGGTGAGGTATGCAGCCGCGCACCTGCGACGCTGAGTATTTATAAGACATATGCTTCGACAGTTCTAATAACTGTGAGATTGTCTTTAAATACCATTCCGGCGTGTCGCGATTAGTCGCCGAGAGTTGTTCTAGTTTTTCTTTTGGATAATAAATAAGTGTGCAAAACTCCGCCCGCTCATCAGCCGTCAGTCGCAAACTGAAAACGTGGTCGACCTTTTCACGAATGACGCCCGAACAATTGTTGATGATATGGAAGAAAGCGTCGTATTCACCGTGAATGTCACTCATAAAGTGCTCCGTGCCCTTCGGCAAAGCAAGCTGCGACTGCAAATGTATAATCCTCTCGTAAATGGATTCTTTATTCGGATACTTTTCAGCCAGCAGATTTAATATCTTGAGTTTCGTCTTCTTATTATCCATATTGATGCCTCGTTTCTTTGAAATATCAAGCTTATTATAATCGATAATGGCGACAATTTCAAACCCATTGACGATATTAAAAAATTTTTTGAAAATTTTAAATTAACTATTGCATTTTCGTTATCGATTGTGTTATACTACATTCAGTTAGTCAGAGTTAATCACTCACTGAATGATTAAGTTAAATTTTAGGAGGTATGAATTATGCCGTTAATGAACACAAAGGCAATGTTTGACAGAGCGTATGATGGTGGTTATGCTATTGGTGCGTTCAATGTAAACAATATGGAAATCGTTCAAGGAATCACTGAAGCTGCTGGAGAGCTTAAAGCTCCTGTCATTCTGCAGGTCTCCAAAGGTGCGCGTGCTTATGCTAACCATACTTATTTGGTTAAATTAGTCGAAGCCGCCGTTAAAGAAAATCCAGATATTCCAATTGCGCTCCATCTTGATCACGGTGATTCATTTGAGCTTTGTAAATCCTGTATCGACGGTGGATTCACTTCCGTTATGATTGATGCTTCTTCCAAACCATACGAAGAGAACGTTGAACTTACAAGCAAAGTCGTTGAGTACGCTCATAAATATGATGTTACTGTTGAAGCTGAGCTCGGCACACTCGCTGGTATCGAAGACGAAGTTCAAGTTGAGCACGGCGCAGAAGCCTACACCAAACCTGAAGAAGTTGAAGACTTCGTTAAGAAGACCGGCTGCGATTCTCTTGCAATAGCAATCGGTACATCACACGGTGCTTACAAATTCACTCCTGAGCAATGCACACGTAATGCTGAAGGCATTCTCGTTCCTCCTCCACTGAAATTTGAAGTTTTGAAAGAATGCATGAAGAACATTCCTGGCTTCCCAATCGTTCTTCACGGTTCATCTTCAGTTCCACAGGAATTTGTTAAGATGGTCAACCAGTACGGTGGCAAGATGCCGGATGCAGTTGGTATTCCAGAAGAACAACTCCGTGAAGCTGCAAAATTAGCAGTCTGCAAGATCAACATTGACTCCGACATTCGTCTTGCAATGACCGGCAACATTCGTAAGTATTTTGCTGAGCATCCAGATCACTTTGATCCGCGTCAATATCTCAAACCAGCTCGTCAGGCTGTTAAAGATATGGTTGCTCACAAGATTAAGAACGTTCTTGGTGCTGATGGTCACGCTGAAGAAACCATTAAAGTTTACAACGAAAAGTACAAGAAGTAATCTGATATATAATACCCTGTAAAAATAGAGGCTGTCATTTTGTTGGCAGTCTCTATTTTAATTGGTTTACATTAGTATTTATGTCAATAGCCAAGCATCTTCGCTTTTGCAAAATCAGCATTTGAGTTTTCCATATCGCCCAGCTCATAGTAATACAGAGCACGAGCCAGATATGCTTTTCCGTATCGCGGGTCTAAGGCAATTGATTTATTTATGTCGATTATTGCTTTTGCACCGCCTTTGAAATTTAATAGGTAAACTATACCGCGCTCACAATAGGCAAGGGCCGAATTTGGGTCCAATTCAATCGTCTTTGAAAAGTCGGCAATTGCCTTGTCGGCTTCGTCAACTTCTTTATAAACGAGGTCTCTGTTATAATAAATCAACGCTTCGTCAGGATTCAATCTTATTGCATTCGTGTATTCCTCAATGGCGTGAGTGTAATCCTTCATCATATACAGCACCGAACCGCGATT
>JAFUTM010000172.1 GCA_017484235.1 Selenomonadaceae bacterium | reverse complement strand
GACGGTGACAGATGATAGTGTGTCGACGATTAAGGCAACCAGTAAGATGTTGACAGTAGATGCAAGCAGTCGCACGAAGAATGTCAAGCTTACCGGTAACGCTAAGGAAAACACGATAATTGGTGGTCTTGGCAGAACGACGCTGACCGGTGGAAAGGGCGCAGATACCTTCGTTCACAGTGGCGGCAACGACTACATCACAGATTACACCGTCGGTACTGATATTATTGATCTCGGCAGCAGCAGTCTCACCGGCTTTGATGTTAAATCCAACGATCTGATATTCAATACTTCCGAAGGTAATATCACAGTCAAAGGTGGAAAGAATCAGGCAATTACACTGACAGATTCAACTGGTAAGGCAACGACTCTGACTTATCCGACGGTGCCGACCGGATTGAAATATAGCCCAGGACTTACAATGATTACCGCTGATGATACTTTTGAAGGTAACACCATTGATCTCAACAACTTCTTATCAAAAACTCGAACAGTAAATGCAAAGAAACTGACAAAATCTGTAAAAATAATCGGCAACGCTAAAAATAATTTGCTCAAAGGTGGAAGTGGCGACGATACTTTGACCGCAGGTGTAGGGAAAGACACTTTGACCGGTGGTAATGGCAATGATACTTTCATCTTCACCGCTGAGGGCAACGCCACAATAACCGATTATTCTTCAAACGACACAGTTAAAATTGAAGGCACTATTACAAGTACTTCAACTAATAATAACGATCTCATTTATAAAGTCGACAATCACAGTCTGACCATAAAGCGCGGTGCCTCGAAAACCATTAACCTCATCAACGATAACAAATTCATCGAGACCGACTTTAATGAAATCATGCCTGAAAAGATAACAAATGATGTAATATCAATCAACGCCGCTGAGACAAACAACACATTCAGGGTTCAAACAGACACAATAACATTCAACAATAACAAAAACAAATAATTCCATATTGAGCATTAATAGCCGTCTGCAAGGGCGGCCTTTTTTTGTAAAGAAAAGTTTATTTTGATTTCGACAGTTGACAAAATGCTAAAATTTGCTATAATCTAAATAACAAAACGCTCCGTTGAGAGCAGAGCGTTTCGGGCACTGTCGACAAGCGGTCGACCTCGTAGAAGTTGACAATAGAAGTTAAAGTAGAAAGTTATTGCCGTCTAGTGGTTCAGGCTAGGCGGCTTTTCCGCTGAGGAGCAGGAGAATTATCACGATCAAAACGATCACGAAGTAGAATTTGCCCATAGCGATCACCTCATTTCTGAGGTCATTTTTTTTTACCGCCTGCCGCTTTTGCAGCACCAAAAAAATTATATCATTCTGAAAATAATCTGTCAATATATGCCTCAAAACTCCGGTATCGTCAAACAATAACCTTTGCCTTTGATATGCGATAATTTAATTGTATCTTCAGAGGCACTTTTTATTTTCCGCCTCAAATTACTGATATGTGTTTTGAGGGTAAAGCTGGTAACCTTCAATTCCGATTCATTCCACAAGTCGTTATAAATCTTTTCTGATTCGACAGGATTATTTACATTATTCGACAAAATCAAAAATAACTTAAACTCAATCGGTGTCAAGTCAACAATCTTATCTTTGATTAGGAGTTTGTGACGCTTTGGATAAATAACAATCTTATCACCAATATGAATGCCGCAATCATTGAGTAATGAAAACATCTTAGCCGAGCTACCCATAGTCGAGGATATAAGGGACATTTTGAAATACGTAGGGGGGGGGTATATACTATCTTCCAGCGGCAAAACGAAACTGTTGACAATAGGATGCCCATTAAAAGTCAGCAGATTGCCCCACTCAAAGACAATTTTATCAGCCTTGTCAAAAGATTGAGTACGATAAATAATGTAATATGAGGCGTGCCATTGCCATTCCTTTGAGGGATCTAATGTTAAATTTTTCGGAAAGTGTTCTGCCAAGTGATCCATATATCGCTGCTGGTCTTCAGGGTGAATATGTGCTAGAGAAGAAAAATTATTCTGCGATATAAAACTCTGCATTTCAGAATAACCAAACAACCTCAAAAATGCCTGATTGACATAACAATAAGGAAGATTACATTCATAACAAAAACTCTTCATGGCAGTGTGTTTGATGTCAAAAAAATTATTCAACCAACTCTGCTCATATTGCGTGTCCATCTTAATAAGCTGGTCTTGATTGCTCACATTTTTATTTATCATAAATTGAACTGCATTATTCATTGAAAGCTTCCTGATTGGAATATTGACATGATAATGAGACACCAACAACTTATTATCAATCAGTTGAAAATAGAATGAGAAATGCAATGCCGATTGAAAATTTTGGCGCACCTTAATGCCTTGAAAAGTTATTTTGGCAATCACAATGCAACTGTCACTTGAATCCGCACCAATAAGATATTCTTCGTTGATGATTTTGTAAGCCTCAGTGACAATGCTGCAATAAGTTTGAAAATGATTGCGTATCTCGTCAATATCAGTAAGAATCTCATTTTCGCCGGGACCAATCCAAGTGAAGTGTTTTGGATTAATATAATTGAAGACCTCATCGACATTCTTTGCAACGAAAAATGCTTTTATCATTCGTTTAGCAATTTGTATAGCTTCTTTTTGATAAAAATTCTGCATAATAACAAACTCCAAAACTATCATTTTAGAGATATTTCGATAAAAATTTTATTTTTCCTTCAATTCATATCAATAGGAAGCCCCATAGCCTTATCAAGCTGTGCTTTGCTGACGTTATAATTGTAAAGCGCGGTATAATAATTGGTGCGAGCCTCTGTCAACTTTTCCTGCGCGTCCATTACTTCAAGATTGGTGCCGACGCCTTCATTGTATTTAATCTTCGCTATCTCATAATCTTCTTCGGCTTGAGCAACAGAAACTATCGTTGTATTTATATTCTTTTCCGCTGCTATCAAATTATTGTAGGCCTTCCGTACATCTAATTCAATGCTTTCCCTCGTCTGATTCAAAACCGACTGCAATCTCCTAATCGTTGCCTCTGATTCGTGAATCTGTGCATTAGTCACGTTGTTATCAAAGATATTCCAAGTAATTGACAGACCGGCCGCCCAGTTTTCATTATGATTATCATTGAAAGCACTTTCGCCGTTAAAAGTCTTGCTTACGACTGCATTAACCTGCGGCAACTTGTTAGATTTTGTTGATGAAGTATTAGCCTCAGCCTGTTTGACTGCATATTCAGCCGCCAAGCCGTCAGGTCTATGCAATAGCGCATATTCAACGCACTCATCAAGATTGAACTGATATTTTTGATACTGAAAATCCTCATTAACATTAACAACCGTATCCATTGGCAAGCCGATCAAATTGTTTAAGGTCGTTATAGAATTTTCATAATCATTTTGAGCATTAATAAGATTTTGTTGAGCATTGGCAAGCTGCACCTTCGACGCCAAAACATCAGCACGAGCCACAACTCCGATTGACAATTTTGTCTCTGCTTGATTTAAATGTTCAGTCAATATATCAACCGCTTCTTGACGAGTAGACACAAGATCACGATAGCGCAAGATGTCATAATATGCCGTCGTCGTTTGATACTTTATCTGTTGCTTGGTATTTTCAAGGTTTAAATCAGCAGAAGTCAAGCCATGCTGCGCTGCTTCAATATTACTTTCATTCCTGCCGCCTGTATAAAGCGGATAACTCAAACGTAAATTATTATCGTATGAGTAATCATACTCAACTGAAGAAGTTCTTCGCCTTGCCACATAATCTTCGCCGCCTATTTTATTCGCCGCCGCCGTCCATGATAAAGTTGGACCAGTTGTTCGACGCATACGACTCAAAATCCATTTGGCATTCTCTCTGTTCTCTTGAGATTGCTCGATAGTTCTATTATTGTTTAATGCAAGTACTATGCTCTCTTTCAGGTTAAGACTCACGATTTCCGGTTCTGCAGATACTATCGAGGAACTTAAGACCATTGCCACCAAAGAACTTAACATTTTTTTTGACAGACTCAATTTGCTTCACGCTCCTCAATATTTGCATTTAATTTAGACTTTCCGAACTTAGATGAGATGAATTGGACAATAACAAAGAATACTGGAATTAAGAAAATGCCAAGACTTGTAGCGAATAGCATACCGCCGACGACTGCCACGCCCATACCATTTCTTGCCGCACTTCCTGCACCGCTCGCCATCGCTAATGGTAGACAGCCGATTATAAATGCAAAACTTGTCATCAAAATTGGTCTTAATCTTAACTTTGCCGCCTCAAGTGCCGCTTCAACCTTATCCATTCCAGCATCAGTTCTAACTTTGGCAAATTCAACAATAAGGATAGCGTTCTTGGCAGCAAGTCCCATTATCATTATGATTCCAATCTGCATGTAGACGCTGTCTTGAAGTCCGGGATTGGGACTGCCGAGCAATGCAGATATTATTGATAAGCCATATTCACTGAAGAGCGCACCGAATATGCCGGTTGGAACAGTCAAGAGGACAGCATAAGGCACTGACCAAGATTCATAGAGAGCAGCCAGACACAAAAATACGAATACCAACGCCAAAGCTAAGACTTGTGCAGTCGAGCCGGAGGCGTTTTTCTCTTCACGACTTTGTCCACTCCATTCAATATTAAATCCTTCCGGAGCCTCTTGATGCAGAACTTCCTCAAGTGCCGCCATAG